>JAIXVL010000008.1 GCA_027483045.1 Lysobacteraceae bacterium | reverse complement strand
TGCGCCCATTGTCCAATATTCCCCACTGCTGCCTCCCGTAGGAGTCTGGGCCGTGTCTCAGTCCCAGTGTGGCTGATCATCCTCTCAGACCAGCTACCGATCGTCGCCTTGGTGAGCCTTTACCTCACCAACTAGCTAATCGGGCGTCGGCTCATCTTTCTGCGTGAGGCCTTGCGGTCCCCCACTTTCACCCGTAGGTCGTATGCGGTATTAGCGTAAGTTTCCCTACGTTATCCCCCACAAAAAGGCAGATTCCGACGCATTCCTCACCCGTCCGCCGCTCGCCGCCAGGTTGCCCCGCGCTGCCGCTCGACTTGCATGTGTTAGGCCTGCCGCCAGCGTTCACTCTGAGCCAGGATCAAACTCTTCAGTTAAAGCTTATTGCTTTAGCAGATCGTTCGAATCCTGAGCTTGCGTCGCTTGTTACAAATAACATTTGACAGTGCTCATGATCGAGCGTCTGCAAGATTGATGAATTGAACCATCACCCTGCAGGCACCCGCACAAAACACCTGCGCATACTTTCAAAGATCTGCCCCGCTTCGCGCCTTTCGCGCTACCGAGCGTTTCGCTCGAGGGAGCCGCACACTATACAGCACTTTCGAAGTCCGTCAACACCCCAAACCGCTGTGCCTTCTCTCCGAACCCCCCTCGCCCGCAACCACCGTTTCGGCAGCCACCCAGCGAAGGGGCGCGAACTATAGGCAATCACTCACCCCCTTAGCAAGAACTTTCTCGAACAAAGTTCAGCAAGGGGAAAGACCGGCGGATTAGGCGAGGCGAATACGAGCAAAGTTGCGTTTACCGACCTGGAGCACGCCCTCGTAGCCGGCGGAGAAGTGGCGCTGCGGGTCCTCGACGACTTCTCCGTCGACACGCACTGCGCGCTCCTTGATCTTGCGGGTTGCCTCGGAGTTGCTGGGCGTCAGGCCGGCAAGCGTAAGCAAGGCACCGATCCGAATGCCCTCGGCCGGAACAACCAGCTCATCTAATGGAAGCATCGAGGCATCGGCTTCGCCCGTCACCATGGAGTTCCACCCGGCCACCGCCTTCTCAGCCTCGGCTGCACCTTGGAACCGCGCTGCCAATTCGCGAGCAAGTCGAAGTTTGAGCTCGCGCGGATGCAAGGCGCCACCCTGTACGTCCAGCTTCAGCTGCGCCATTTCCGACAGCGAGATATCGAAGCTGAGCAGCTCGATCCAGCGCCACATGAGGTCATCGCCGATCTTCATCGTCTTCGTCACGATGTCGATGGCGGGCTCATTGATGCCGATGTAGTTGCCCAGCGACTTGCCCATCTTGTTGACGCCATCCAAGCCCTCGAGCAGCGGCATGGTCATGACGATCTGCGGCATCTGGCCGAAATGCTCCTGGAGTCCACGGCCCATCAGCAGGTTGAACTTCTGGTCGGTTCCACCCAGCTCCACGTCGGCCTTCAGGGCCACCGAGTCGTAGCCCTGCACGAGGGGGTAGAGGAATTCGTGGATGGCGATGGGCTGCTGGCCCGAAAAACGCTTCGAGAAGTCATCGCGCTCCAACATGCGCGCCACCGTGTGCTGGCCGGCCAACTTGATCATGTCGGCCGCCGACATCTGGCCGAACCACTCACTATTGAAGCGAACCTCGGTGCGCTCGCGATCAAGGACCTTGAAGACCTGATCCGCGTAGGTTTTGGCGTTTTCCAGCACATCCTCGCGGGATAGCGGCTTGCGCGTCGCACTCTTTCCGGACGGATCGCCGATCATCCCAGTGAAGTCGCCGATCAGGAAAATCACCTGGTGCCCCAGGTCCTGGAACTGGCGCATCTTGTTCAGCAGGACGGTGTGGCCCAGATGCAGATCCGGCGCCGTCGGGTCGAACCCCGCCTTGACACGAAGCGGCCGCCCGCTTTCGAGCCGCTGGTTGAGGTCATCGAGCTTGAGGATTTCTTCCGTCCCACGAGAAAGCTGGGTCAGGGCCGAATCGGCAGAGGTCATGCGTGAGAATCCACTTGGCAGAAAAGGTGCTGGGCGTCACAAAAATGGCGCCACGAAGTTAATGACAGGTTAAACGCGAAGAGCCAAAAAATCTATGCGCTTCAAGGGTTTGACGATGGTTTTTGCTTGCCGGTAAGGTACGGCGTCCTGAGTCTGGAGCGGCGCCTTGCCCAACGTCCACCCCCTCGCGCCAAAGGCGCCGCGAGCCGTCCTCGTCGGTTTGGCAGCCGCGTTGGCGATTGCCCTAGGTTCGATTGTGCCGGCGATGTACAAGGCAATCGACGATCAGGCCCATCCCGAGCACTTCACTCGACAGATTGCTTTGCCGCCCGCGCCTACTGGACTGAAGCAGGATGCGTTGGCCGCGCGAGATTGGCAGACCGTTCGCATCGAGTCGGGGCAAACGCTGGGCAGCGTCTTCTCAGATCTTGGCTTGCCCGCTGCAGCGATGCATCGCGTGCTTGAAGTTCCCGAAGCCACACAGCTCGCCTCGCGACTGCGCGTGGGCAGCGAGCTGGCGTTCGAGATTGCGCCCAACGGCGAATTGCGCGGACTTCGTTTTGATCAGGACGAAACTCGGCGCATTGAGCTGGCGGTCAGCACGAGCGGCATCCGCCGCGAGGTGATTGAGCGCCCCGTCGAGCGTCGTGTAGTGATTGCAGGCGGCACGATTCGTTCGTCGCTGTTTGCCGATGGCGCCAAAGCCGGCTTAAGCGCGCCCGTCATGAACGAAATGGTCAAGGCGCTGCAGTACGACATCGATTTCGCCCAAGACCTTCGCGAAGGCGATTCGTTTCAGATCGTGTATGAAGAACTGTGGCGCGAAGGCGAACGCCTTCGCGATGGCGGCGTGGTCGCCGTGAACTTCATCAACCAGAACACGCCCTACACGGCCGTGCGTTTTGAGCACAAAGGCACTCTGGAGTACTTCGATTTGGAAGGCCGCCCGTTGCGCAAAAGCTTCATGCGCACGCCGATTGAGTTCGCGCGCTTGAGCTCGGGGTTTGGTGCGCGTCGCCATCCGGTGTTGGGCCGCATGCGCATGCATAAGGGCGTGGACTACGCCGCTCCCACGGGCACGCCGATCTTCGCTGCGGGTAACGCGAAGGTGAAGTTTGCCGGCTGGCAAAACGGCTATGGCCGCACAGTCGTGCTTGACCACGGCAACGGCATCACCACGTTGTATGGCCACATGTCGCGCTTGGGCGCCTTCCGCGTAGGGCAGCGTGTTGGTCAAGGCCAAACCATCGGCTATGTAGGTGCGAGTGGCTTGGCCACCGGCCCCCACCTGCACTACGAATTCCGCGTCAACGGTGTGCATCGCAACCCGCTTACCGTGACCATGCCGAAGCCGGAGCCGCTGACCGGTCCCGCGCTGGCCGAGTACCGCCGCGCTACCGCACCCGCGCTGGCGCAACTGAAGCGGATCGAAGGTTTCCAAATGGCGGCGCGCTGAGCGCGCCGTGCAGAAACCGCTGTTCATCGGCTTGATTTCAGGCACCAGCGCTGACGGCGTGGATGCCGCACTGGTGTCGTTTGATTCGGGCGCTCGCGTCATCGCGGCACGCACCACCGCCTACCCACCGGAAACGCGCGATTTGGTTTTGCGTCTTTCGCAAGCCGATGGCCAGGTTGCACTGGATGATTTGGGCGCACTCGACACTGCACTCGGCGAGGCCTTTGCTTCTGCTGCTCTGGCATTGATGACCGAAGCAGGAGTCGACGCATCGCAGGTGCGGGCGATCGGTTCTCATGGCCAAACCCTTCGCCATCGCCCCAAAGCGCCACATCGATTCACCATGCAAATTGGCGACCCGAACGTGATTGCCGAACGCACTGGCATTGATGTGGTGGCCGACTTCCGTCGCCGTGATGTGGCCGCCGGTGGCGAAGGCGCGCCCTTGATGCCCGCCTTCCACGCCAGTGTTCTTTCGTCTGCGGAAGAAGACCGCGCCGTGCTGAACATCGGCGGCATAGCCAACCTGACCCTCTTACCGGCAAGTGGTCCGGTGCGTGGCTTCGACACGGGCCCGGGCAACGGATTGATGGACGCGTGGTGCCTGCGACACACCGGCGCCGCCTTTGATCGCGGGGGCGAATGGGGCTCAAGCGGGCGCGTGTTGGCAACACTGCTTGAGGCCTGCCTGAGCGAGCCTTGGCTGGCGTTACCGCCGCCGAAAAGCAGCGGCCGCGATCATTTTCACCTTGAATGGCTCGCCGCTCGCATGCACGGAAATGAGCAGGCGCAGGACGTTCAAGCCACACTGGTTGAACTCACCGCCCGCAGCATCGTGGATGCCTTGAAGGCGACCCAGCCGACGACGCGGCAGTTGATCGTGTGTGGCGGCGGCGTGCACAACGCAATGCTGATGGCGCGACTGTCCGCGCTGGTGCCTGGCGTTGATGTGGCCTCAAGCGCCGCTTTCGGCATCGATCCAGACGCCATGGAAGCCGCAGGTTTCGCCTGGCTGGCTCAACAAACCTTGCAAGGCTTGGCCGGCAATCGGCCAGAAGTGACCGGCGCTGCAGGCACCCGGGTGCTCGGCGTCGTGGTGCCGGGCAGCGCTCAGGGATTTTCGGGCGGGTTCCGCGTGTAAGCCGGAGCGTCGTCGGGAAGATCGGTCATCGCGTTCATCGCCTCGTAGAAGGCACGCGCCTCATCGTCGTTCCATGCGCCACGCAGACGGGCGATGTCGCCGGGCACCGGAGGCGGCTCGGGCTCGACCATGCCCAAGGACTGCTTGAGCAAATGCAGGATCACGTCGTTGAGCGGCCAACCCTTCTGCCGCGCAAGCTCCTTGAGCCGCTCGGCCACACGCTCATCGATGTCTCGGACAAGAAAATCGGCCATGGGGGGTGGGCCGCACTCCGGGCTAGGGTTGGGGCACTGAGCTTACGCCTGCCGGGCTGCGCCACGCCAGCCAAGCGCACAGAGCAATGGCCGGCAAGGCCAAGGCGGCCGTCGCGACGAAAAAAACAGCGTAGGCCTCCAGCAAAGGGCGCGTAAGGGCCAAGTGCTCAACAGCGACGCCCGAGAAACCCTTGAGCACTTTGCCCAATAGCGCGTAGAACGAGCTGAGCAGTGCGTACTGGGTGGCGGTGTAGCCCGCGCTGGTCAGGCTGGACATGTAGGCAATGAGTGCGATGCCCGCAAAGCCTGCGGAGAAGTTGTCGATCGCCATGGTGATGCCGAACACGGTGGCATCAGCGCCCGACAGCGCTAGCCATGCGAACGCGAGATTCGACAGCGGGCCGAGCACAGCACCTGCAATCAAGGTGGGGAACAAGCCGAAACGCAACGCAGCGAATCCTGCTGCGGCTGTTCCACCGATGGTGGCAGCAAGACCGATACCACCACGCACGGTGCCGATCACTTCTTCGCTGATGCCGAGATCGGCATACAGAGGGTTCGCCATCGGCCCCATGATGAAATCGGCCAATCGATACACGCTGATCGCGGCCAACATCAGCAAAGCCCACTGCCGATGCTCTTTGAAGAACGCGAGGAACGGCCCGACGATGCCATCGAACAAACCACGCGCAGTCCAGAGCGGCGCCACGACCGGCGAGGCCATCGATTTGGGCTCGCCCGCCAAAAGAACAGCGATCAGACCGACGCCCGCCAAGCCCGCCATGACGCCGTAGGACAAGGACCAGCCAATCTGTGCAGCGATCAGAAAGATCAACGCGTCGGTGAGCAGCAGGGCCGCCCGATAGCCCAACTGATAGGCGGTACTCAGTAACGCAAGCTGATCACTGCTCTCTGCACATTCGATGCGCCACGCATCGATCACGATGTCCTGCGTGGCCGAGGCAAACGCAGTGAGGAGCGCCAGCAATCCGAAGGCAAAAAAACCGCCTTTCGGGGTGATCCAAGCCATGCCGACCACACCTGCAATCACGCAGGACTGGGCGAGCAGCAGCCATCCACGCCGGCGGCCAAATCGGCCAAAAATCGGCGCGCGGGCACGATCAACGATGGGCGCCCAAACAAACTTCATGGAGTAGGCCAAACCCACCCACGACAAAAATCCGATGGCCGAAAGCTCAACGCCTTCTGCACGCAGCCAAAAGCCTAGGGTGTTGCCCACCAGCATGAAGGGCAGGCCCGCAGCAAAGCCAAGCACCAGCAGCAGCAACACCGATGGATGCCGCAGACCCGCCAGGACGGCCCGCCAACCCGGGCGCACAGCCTTAGTCGCCATAATCGACCACAAAGGGCGCGTGGTCGGAGAACCGCGGCTCGGGGTGGATGGCGCAGTCACGCAAGCGCGATGCCATACCAGGCGTGGCGATCTGGTAGTCGATGCGCCAACCCACGTTCTTGGCACGCGCGGCGCCGCGCTGGCTCCACCACGTGTAGTCCTGACCCCGCGGCCGCAGCTGGCGATAGGTGTCGACCCAGCCGTCTTCACTGATCAGAGCGCTCATCCATGCACGCTCTTGCGGCAGGAAGCCGGAATTCTTCTCGTTGGACTTGGCGTTCTTGATGTCCATAGCGGTGTGCGCAATGTTCCAGTCACCGCACACCACGTACTCACGGCCGGAATCCCGCCACGTCTTCATGATCGGACGAAACCAATCCATCACACGAAACTTGAAGTCTTGCCGTTCTTCGGCCGAGCTTCCGGAAGGCAGATAGAGCGACACCACGGAGAGATTGCCGAAGCGTGCTTCGATGTAGCGGCCCTCTTCGTCGAAGTCGGCCCAGCCCAATCCGGTACGAACTTCGTCGGGCGCCTGACGGCTGTAGATGGCCACGCCGGAGTAGCCCTTTTTTGTCGACGCATCCCGAAAATGGACATGGCGGCCCGCAGGACGAAACAGGGCATCGGCGAGCTGGTGCTCCTGTGCCTTGGTCTCTTGCACACAAAGCACGTCAATGCCCTGAGCATCGAACCAAGGAAAGAATCCCTTGCTCGCCGCTGAGCGCAGGCCATTGGCGTTGAAGCTACAGATGCGCACACGCGCTCCTAGAGGACCACAGTCACCCATTGTCGCCGAACACCCCCGGCGCTGCGCATTCTTGAGCTTTCGGCTAGCCTGTCAGCCCTGCGCAGCCCTCCACTTGGCGCGCACCTGCATGGACTCTCCCGTGATTGCCTACCGCCAACGTTTTCTCGAACTCGCTCTGCACTGCCAAGCGCTGCGCTTTGGCGAGTTTCATCTGAAGTCTGGTCGCACCAGCCCGTATTTCTTCAACGCCGGCCAGTTCAACACCGGCGGCGCACTTGCAGGTCTAGCGGAGTGCTACGCCGATGCCATGGAAGCGGCAGGGCTTGGTTTCGACATGCTGTTTGGCCCTGCCTATAAGGGCATTCCTTTGGCGACCGCCCTGGGCGTGGCCTTAGCCAAGCGCGGCCGGGACGTGCCGATCGCCTTCAATCGCAAAGAGGCGAAGACCCATGGCGAGGGCGGCAGCCTGATCGGTGCGCCGCTTGCGGGACGTGTGTTGATCGTCGATGACGTCATCACCGCTGGAACCGCCGTGCGGGAATCCGTGGACATTATTCGCGGCGCCGGCGGGCAGCCCTGTGGCGTCATCATTGCCATCGACCGGCAAGAGCGTGGCGCCGAAGGCCAGCGCTCCGCGGCCGAGGAAGCGAGCGCGGCCCTCGCCATGCCTGTCGTGGCCGTGGCCACCCTGGATGATCTGCTGGGCTTCGTTGCCGATCGGCCGGAGCTGGCCCTGCACCGCGAGCGTTTGCTGGCGTATCGTGCGCAGTACGGTTCGACAGGAGTGTGACCCGCCCATGCTGCCCACCACCTTTTCCTCACGACTGATCGTGGCTGCGCTGGCGCTGGCGATTGCCTCGGGCGCAGCCGCGCAGCGAAACGCAAAAGTTGAGAAGAAGCTGTACCGCTGGGTCGACCCGAGCGGCAAGGTGCACTACACGGATGCGCTGCCATCGGATGTCGTCAATCAAGCGCGCGCAGAATTGAGCGCGTCGACCGGTATGGTGCAAGCCGAAATTGGCCGAGCGCTGACCGAAGAGGAACGCAAGCAACTCGCCGCGCAAGCTGCAACGGCCGCGGAAGCACAGGCACGCATCGACAACAGCCGACGCGCTGACGAAGCCAAAATCAGTAGCTTTCGCACCGAGCAAGACCTGCGCGCTGCCTACCAAGAGCGTCAGTCGATCATCGATGAGACGGTAGAAAGTTTGGAAGCCGCCATCGATTCGCAGCGCAACAGCCTGCATTCGCAAATGGGCTTGGCCGGCGACAATGAACTTGCAGGCAGGCCCGTACCGCAACGGACCATCAGCACCATCGGTGATTTGCGCAAAGGCCTACAGGATCAGGAAGTGGCGCTGCTTCAACGCGCTGCCGAGAAACAGGTGCTGGGCGAAGAGCTTGATCGATTGGTCGTGATGTTCCGCGACCGCCAAGCGCGCGGCCTCGCACCGCAAGACCCCGCGCCCAGCACGCGCTAAAGCATTGCTGGGCGCTCGGCGCCCCGCTCTCAGAACGGCAAAGTCAGGTCTTTGCGCACCGCGAGAATCGCATCGCGGAATGCGCCTTGCACGCGCGCCAGCGCCTCGTCGGTATCGGCCTCGAAGCGCAGCACCAAGACCGGCGTGGTGTTTGAGGCGCGCACCAAGCCCCAGCCATCCGGCCAATCAGCGCGAACACCGTCGATGGTCGACACTCGTGCGCCCTCGAAGCGCATGGCAGCGCTGAAGGCCTCGATGAAGGCATGCGGCTCGCCTTCCTCCATCTCGATCTTGAGCTCGGGCGTGCTGATCGAGGACGGAAGCTCGGCAAAGACTTCCTCTGGCTCTTCCGCGCGCGTCGCCAGGATTTCGAGCAAGCGCGCGGCCGCGTAAATGCCGTCGTCAAAGCCGTACCAGCGCTCCTTGAAGAAGAAGTGGCCGCTCATTTCGCCTGCCAGCTCCGCCTCGGTTTCCTTCATCTTGGACTTGATCAGCGAATGCCCGGTTTTCCACATGAGCGGGCTACCACCATGCCGCAGCACGTACCCGGCCAAGTGGCCGCTGCACTTCACGTCGTAAATGATACAGGCGCCCGGATTGCGCTCCAAAACATCGGACGCAAATAGCATCAGCAAGCGGTCGGGGTAGATCATCTTGCCTTCGCGAGTGACGACACCAAGGCGGTCGCCATCGCCATCGAAGGCCAAACCAATATCGGCGCCGGCGCGCTGCACGGCCTGCACCAGATCTTCCAAATTGTGCGGGTCGCTGGGATCGGGGTGATGGAAGGGGAAGGTGCCGTCGATGTCGCAGTAGAGCGTTTCAACATCGGCACCAATCGCCTCGAGCACACGGGGGCCGAGGTCGCCGGCCACACCGCTGCCTGCATCCACCACCACACGCAAGCGACGCTCGATCTGGATATCGCCGGAAATGCGTTCGACGTAGTCGTTGCCGATATCGCGCGTTTCCAGATCGCCGCGACGCTCTGCCACCGGCATACGGCCTTCGGCGATGCGCACGTACAGCGCAGTGATGGCATCGCCCGAGAGCGTCTCGCCATCAATCACGATCTTGAATCCGTTGTAGTCCGGCGGGTTGTGGCTACCGGTGACTGCGATGGCGCTGCCCAAACGCAACTCGTGCGCTGCGAAGTAGGCCACCGGCGTAGGCACCATGCCCACGTCGACAACATCAGCGCCGGACATGCGCAGGCCATCAATGAGAGCGCGCGCCATATCGGGCGACGACAAGCGGCCATCGCGACCGACGGCAATGCCGCGCAGCCCGCGCTCCACCATCAGGGCACCCACGGCACGACCGATCAAGCGCGCAATGTCGACGCTGAGCGTTTTGCCCACCACGCCGCGAATGTCGTAAGCGCGGAAGATCGTGCGGTCGATTTCGAACTCCGGCGCGGCCACCTTGACCTCAACCGGCCGCGCAGCAGCAGGCTTCGGAATATCGATTTTTCCTTCGGCACTGAGCTCGGCCAGTGTGGGCTCGGCAATGACCGGGCCCTTTGCTTTGCGCTCAGTCAGGCGCTGGGCGAGCGCCATGGCCTTGTCGCGGGGAACGAGCACGAGAGCGAAGCCGAAAAACATCACGAGAATCCCAGCGACCAGCTCCACACCGCCGCCCATATCGAGCATGCCGGGGTCGGAATACGGCGAAGCACCGACCAAGCGCAAGCGCGAATCGGGCAAGAACTGCGCATCACGCTCGGCCTGCTCGGCCAAGGTGATGTTGCCCACCTCAACCACGGAGCGCGAACCCTGACGCAATGCTGCGTACGCGCCCTCCGGAGCAGCCGTCTGAACCACCGCAGCGATGTTTTCCATGGGATGACGCACGTAGGCCAAGGCCAACACGCCCCCCTTCGAGGGAATAGGCGCAGCAAGGGCGAACCATGCTCGCCCGGCGTCCTGCACCACACCCACTTGTACAGTGCCCGAGTCCAAAGCCGCACTCAGCAAACCGAGTTTTCCGAAGCCGAAGCGCTCAACGCTGTTCCACGCGGGAGTCAGATCGGCAGGGTGAATCTCGACAGCTTCGATGCCCAGCCAGTCACCTGCGAGAGCGTTGCGGGCCCCGTCGATGTTTTCGCCTTCCACGGCCTCCCGGACGCGAGGCAGGCGGCGTTGCTCATCGAGCTTCGCCCGAAGCGTGTCGATCTCCGTCTTCAACGCGGCCAACGCGGAAACGCGCGCTTGGGCCGACTGCTCGGCAAGCGCTCGGTCGGAACGCAAGGTCCAGCCCCCAAATGCCAAACCGGCACCCGCGATCACCGCAAAGACAGCCAAGACGATATTGAGGATGCGGATCTTCGGCTTTGCGGGAGTCGCTTTCGCGGGAGAAATGTCGGTGTTGTCCATGCGCGTCCTCGCTGTTCAGCGCGTTCCAGTGTGGCCGAAGCCGCCCTCGCCGCGCTCGGAGGCGGCGAAGGTGTCGACCATGCGCCAAGTGGCGCGAGCAATAGGAAGAAAAACCAACTGCGCCACGCGATCGCCGGGCTGCACCGTGACCGGTAATGCGCTGCGATTCCACAAGCTGATCATGAGCGGCCCTTGGTAATCCGCATCAATCAAGCCTGTGAGGTTACCCAACACCAGTCCTTGCTTGTGCCCAAGTCCCGAGCGCGGAAGCACCACAGCACACAGGCCGGGATCACCGATATGGATGGCCAGACCACTGGGCACCAACTCACTCACGCCCGGCGCAAGAACCAAGGGCTCTTTCAGCATGGCGCGCAAATCAAGACCTGCACTGCTGGCCGTGGCGTAGTCGGGCAACGGAAACTCTTTGCCGAAACGGTCATCCAGCACTTTCAGCTCAATCGTCAGGCTCATTTGCGCTCCAGCCAATCGGCCACCCAGTCGATCAAACCCGCCGCAATCGCCGCTTTGCTGGCGGTGGCGTATTCGCGCTGGCCGCCATTCCAGTAGAGCTTCAGCGCGTTCTCATCGGCGTCGAAGCCTTGCCCCGGCACACCCACGCGATTCGCGGCGATGCCATCCAAGCGCTTTGCTTCAAGCTTGCCGCGCGCGTAGGTCTCAACATCGTGCGTCTCCGCAGCGAAACCGAGAAGGCATGCGGGGCGCTGAGGATGGGAGGCAATCTCGGCCAAGATATCGACCGTTCGCTCCAGAACCAGCGACGACGGCCCATCGCCTTTCTTGATCTTTTGCGTCGCGATTTCGGCAGGGCGATAGTCAGCAACCGCTGCCGCACCGATATAGGCGTGCTGCCCGGGCAAAGCGCTCAGCAAGGCCTCTCGCATTTGCGCAGCCGAACGCACATCAATCCGCGAGACGCCCGACGGCGTGGCCAATCGCACGGGGCCAGCAACCAGCGTGACCTCAGCGCCCGCCTTCGCCGCTGCGGCAGCCAATGCGAAGCCCATGCGCCCACTGCTGCGATTGCCCAGAAAACGAACAGGATCGATGTCTTCAAAGGTGGGGCCCGCACTCACCAAGATGCGCTTGCTGACGAGTCGCTGCGGAACCAAGGTAGCGCTGAGCGCATCGACCAAAACCTGTGGTTCAGACATGCGGCCCTCGCCGGTCTCTCCACACGCCTGCTCGCCCGAGGCCGGCCCCAAGATCTCGACGCCGCGGGCGCGCAAAGTACCAACGTGCGCCTGCGTGGCCGGGTGCGCCCACATGACGCGATTCATGGCCGGAGCCACGGCCAAGGGGGCCTCGCTCGCCAAACACAAAGTGGTGAGCAGGTCGTCGGCGCGGCCCAGCGCCAAGCGTGCCAACAGGTCGGCACTGGCCGGAGCGATCAGAATCCGCGTTGCCCAGCGTGCGAGTTCGATGTGACCCATGGCAGCTTCCGCAGCCTCGTCCCAAAGGCTGGTGCGCACCGGGTTTCCGCTCAAGGCCTGCAAAGTGAGCGCGGTGATGAAGCGTTGCGCGCCTGCGGTCATCACCACGCGCACCTCGGCTCCGGCATCGCGCAAACGGCGCACCAGTTCGGCTGCCTTATAGGCCGCGATGCCACCGCTCACACCGAGCAAGACCCGCTGTCCGTGCAATGCCGCCACGCTGCGCTCCACTGATTTTCTGAAGCAGAAGCTTACCGCAAGGGCCAGCCGCTTCGGACAGACCGTGGCTAGCGCCGAGGGCAGCATGGCGCCATGGCTCTCAATGACTGGCCTTTGGCCCACCGCCCACGCGAACGACTGCTCGACAGCGGCGCAGAGGCCCTCACGGACGCAGAACTCTTGGCGATCCTCCTGGCCTCCGGCCCACGAGGGAGCAACGTCGTTGCACACGCGCAAACACTGCTGAATCAGTGCCATGGTCTGCGGGGCCTGTTGGATCGCCCGATGGCCGAGCTGCTGGCGTTGCCGGGAATCGGCCCCGCGCGCGCCACCACGCTGAAGGCCGCCCTGGCACTCGGCGAGCGCCATCTTCTCGCCGAGCTCAAGCGCGGCGACTGCCTCGACGCGCCGTCACGCGCCGGGGAACTGATGACCCGCTGGCTGCGCGGAGCCAGTCGTGAGCGCTTCGGTGTGCTGTTTCTGGATAACCGCCACCGCGTGATTGCTCAGGAGGTTCTCTTTGAAGGCTCGATCGACAGCGCCACCGTGCACCCACGCATCGTCGTTCAGCGTGCGATGCAGCTGAATGCAGCCGCCGTCGTGCTGGGCCACAACCACCCCAGTGGCATCGCTGAGCCAAGCAATGCCGATCGCGCTGTGACGGCCTGCATCAAGCAAGCGCTGGGCTTGGTGGACGTGCGGCTGCTGGACCACTTCGTGGTTGGGGATGGTCCCGCGGTTTCCATGGCCGCCCGGGGCTGGGTCTAGGCGCTTGGCGCGCGGGCCGCGTTACGTATACTCGCGAGCAACGCCATGGCCCCTCTCATGCCGCTCGACTATCGCCCGGTCTACCCCGCTGATGACGTCGAGAGGGCCTTGCCCGACCTCGAAGCAGCCACGCTTTTGCTTGGCGAACCGGCAAAGCTTCTTGCGCAGCGTGTGGCGAGAGCCTGTCAACGTGTCGGCATCACTCGCGAGGCCGTTCTGCAAGCCGCCAGCTTGGCGACGATTCGCTTGGCACGAAGGCACGGCGGCTTGGGGCAGGATTTCCACGCGTATCACAACGAGCACCACGTGCTGGAACTGCTTGAAATCAAGCTGCCGGCGCTGCTCGCACTCACGCCGCTGAACACCGAAGATCGCGAGGCTCTCGCCCTGTTCTGCGCAGGCCACGATTTGCGGCAGCGCGAAGTGCGTTTGCACGGCGACGACCCCGTGGGTGCCAATGAGGCGGCAAGCCTTGCCGAGTTTCTGCGCTTGCTTGGCGATGCCGGACTGGGCGGAGAGCCCGGACTCGCGCGCGCAACACGCTACTCGATCGTCGGCAGCACCTTTGCCACCGGCACCGACGAAAACACCTTGGGCGCCTTTGCGCATCGGCTTGGGCCATGGCTGGACGAAACTGCGCCCGGCTGGCGCGACGACCCAGATGCCACGCGCGCAGAGCATCTGGCTCGCATTGCCGCCGATCTCGACACCAGCAACGTGGCATCGCCCTATCCAGACTTTGCCGAATCGGCCATTTCCCTCGCCACCGAGATTCAGTACCGCAGCGGCAGATCACTGAGCTCAATGGAAGCAGGAACTTCCTGCGTTGGCTTTCTTTCCGCGGGCCAGGAACGCTACGTGTTCTCGCTGCAGCGCTTCGCTTCGCGAGAGGGAAGGCTGGCGTTCGGTGCGTTGCGCGACACCAACGCTGCGCGCGTGCGAGCCCACGGCAGTGCGCTGCGCGAGACGTTTGAAAGCAGAGCGGGAACGGGCGAGGAAGTGATTGCGCGCTTCCGCGAGCTGGCCCAGTAGGCGTCTTCAAGCAGCATCCGCGCACAGCGCCGCAGTTTCGCTACCGGGAAAAGCAAAAACCGGCCCCTTTCGGAGCCGGTTTCTTTTTGCGTGAACTGCTGCGCTTACGGATTGAACGGGCGCGTCCAGCCCAAGGTCCAGTTGTCTTCCACAGCGTTGCTGCGGAAAGCACCCACGAAATTGTTGGGAATGAACCAGCCATCCAAACCGGGTGCCGTTGCGCCCGTCGGCGGGAATTGACCGGCCGGCGCCATGCCATTGGGCAGGTAGCTGCCGGTTGCCAAGGCACTAGCCGAAAGCACTTCATTTCCCGTTTGAGCCGCGAACCAAGCAGCCGTGTAACCCGATGCAGCACCGCTACCATCCGTTGTGTTGGTGGCGCCCGTCGGACCGCAACCGAAGGTCTTCAGATTTTGAGCGGTCAGCACGCCCGACAAGGCCGTCGTAGCACCTGCTGCCGCGGTGGTCGGAGCACCCGCGATCTGCACGCAGCTGCGCTTAAAGCCCTGCGCCAAGATGTTGAAGAAATTGCCGCCCGTACCACTGTTCAACTGAATGGCATCGCGGTTGTTGCCCGTGCCTGCGAGCAGGGTGACGTTGGCAACCGTGCCGCGAGCGCGCGGATTGGCATCGGCGTTGGTGGGGCTGTTCGACAACTCGAAGCCGTGGTCTTCACCGGCGCAGCCGCGCTGATCCACCACACCAAACTGAATCTTGCCGGTATAGCCCTCGTCCCAATCGAAGCCGTCGTCTCCAGGGCAGGTCACCAAGGCATAGCGCAGGTTGACGTTACCGCCGAAGAATTCGAACGCATCGTCCTGACCACGGAAAGCCTGCAGATACTCAAGCGTCGTGCCCGAGCCGACAGCGTTGAACGTAAAGGCGTTCAACTCGCGATTGGTGGTGAAGATATAGCCCGAGTAGCGCACCTGCATGTAGCGCACCACACCACTGTTATCGGCCGGATTTGTTCCGCCGTAGAGATTCGTATTGTCCCATTCGGCAACGCAGTTGGGATTGCAGTTTGCCGGAGCTGAGCCTGAAATCACTAGGCCACCCAACTGACCCGCTGCCGGAGCCGCGGGAGCACCCGGCAACTCATTCGCGGTCGTCATGATGATCGGGAAGTCACGCGTGCCCTGAGCAAAAATCCGAGCACCGCGATTGATGGCGATGTGGTCGAACGAGTTCGCCGATGCACCGGTACTGACGAGCAATGCGCCCGGCTGGATGCGCAAAGTGGCCGCACTGCCGGACACACCAATGTTTACCTTGCCCTGCATGACCCAAGTCGTGTTGTTGGTCAAAGTGATGTCTTGGGTGGAAACCGACGACGGAAGGATGCAGGCGCGCGGTCCGAACGCGGCGGGCGCAGCGGTCGCAAAGCTCGGGCAACCCGTGAAAGCCTGCTGCCACACGCAACTTGACTCCGAAAGCGCACCGCTGAGGCGTTGCAGGTTGAAGGTCTGATCTGCCAAACCAGTATCCGAATTCATATCAAGCGTGACGGTCAGTGCGTTGCAGCTGCCCAAGCTCACGGTCGCCGTACCGATGCGAGTGTTCGTTTGCGACGCAGTGGCACTCCAGGTGCCAGCAGTTGTCCGGAAAATCGGCACGGTGGTCGACTGGTATTGGAATTCCGCCGACGGCCACGACTCCTGCAAAGAGATCCAGAAGGGATTGCCGGCGTTGTCATAGATAAACGTCGTAGCGAAGAAGGTTCCGCTGGTGCCGGTGCCGGGAATCCAATCCACCATGAAGCCTCGACCCGATTGGGCGGGATCGAACCAGCCGCCATCAAACTTTTCAGAGATACGAACCGAGGCGCTGGCCTGAGCGGCAGCGAGGGCAATGGCGCTGGCCAAGGCCAAACGCGTGAAACGGGAAACGGCGGTCATCTGCAACTCCATGGAGGCAAGCCGGGCAAGGCCGGCCGAGGGTTTTGGGAACCCGCCTAGCGTGGCGACGCTGCATGACAGCCCGATTCGATCTTGATGACTCTTCTGTTTCAGCGGTCATCACACGAGGGGGTCGAGGAGCCCGAAAAACGGCCCGGACGCGCCTCCCGCAGGCTTCCGGTAAACTGCGAGGTCGCTTGCCGCGCCCCTGCTTTACGGGCCGGCGCTGCCCCTGCCTCCGGCGTCTTCGGAAACACCAGTGAAAGAACACCTCCGCGAACTGCTTGCTCAGGCCCTGTTGGACCTGCGCCGCAATGGCCGCCTTAGCGCCGATTTGGCGCTGCCCGACATCGTGATTGACCGCACCAAGACGCCCGAGCACGGCGACTACGCCGCCAATCTGGCCCTTCTGCTGTCGAAACCGGCGGGCATGAAGCCGCGCGACCTCGCGCAAGCGCTGGTCGATGCGCTGCCCAAATCGCAGCACGTGGCCAAGGTCGACATCGCCGGCCCGGGCTTCCTGAACTTCCACATTTCGCAAGGCTGCCGCTTGGCGACCATTCGCCGCGTGTTCGAGCAGGGCGAGGCCTATGGCCAGGGTTCGCCCGGCTCGCTGGAGTCCGTGACGGTCGAATTCGTTTCCGCCAACCCGAACGGCCCGCTGCACGTGGGCCACGGCCGAGGCGCGGCTTACGGCGCCACGGTGGCCAACTTGCTTGAAGCCGCCGGACACACCGTGCAACGCGAGTACTACGTCAACGATGCCGGCCGCCAAATGGACATCTTGGCCGTGTCGGTATGGGTGCGTTACCACGAGTTGGCGGGTGTGGCACTGCGCTTTCCGGACAACGGCTACAAGGGTGACTACGTCATCGAAATTGCGCGTGCACTGCGCGCCAAGGCCGGCGATGCACTGAAGCGCAGCGCGCTCGATATTCTCGACGGCGTGCCTGCCGATGAGTCGCAGGGCGGTGATAAAGAAACCCATGTCGATGGCTTGATTGCACGCGCCAAGGCGTTGCTCGGCGATGCCGATTACCGCAAGGTCTTTGATGCGGGATTGAACTGGTGCTTGGCCGATATCAAGGACGACTTGAAGGGCTTCGGCGTTGTGCACGACAACTTCTTCAGCGAACGCTCGCTGATGACGGATGGCTACGTGCAACGTGCCATCGACACCTTGCGCGCCAACGGGCACTTGTTCGAGCAAGAGGGAGCGCTGTGGTTCCGTGCCACCACGTTTGGCGATGACAAAGATCGCGTGGTCACCCGCGAAAACGGCGCCACGACCTATTTCGCCTCGGATTTGGGCTATTTGCTCAGCAAGTTCGAGCGCGGCTTCGAGCGCGCCATCTACATTTTTGGTGCCGATCACCACGGCTACATCGCCCGATTGAAGGCTGCCGCGCAGGGCTTGGGTCTCGACCCGGCCAAGATTGATATCGAGCTGGTGCAGTTCGCCATCCTGTTCCGCGGTGGCGAGCGCGTGCAGATGTCGACGCGTGCGGGCAGCTTCGTCACCTTGCGCGAGCTGCGCGAAGAAGTGAGCACCGACGCGGCGCGCTTCTTCTATGTGATGCGCGGCAATGACCAGCACCTCGATTTCGATCTGGATTTGGCGAAGAGCCAGTCGAACGAAAATCCGGTCTATTACATCCAGTACGGGCATGCACGCATCTGCTCGCTGTTCCGCCAATTGGGCGAGAAGCAGTTGAGCTACAACCGTTCCGCCGCAGAAGCTGCGCGTTCGCGCTTGGTCGAGCCGCAAGAGAACGTGCTGGTCACCGAGCTGATGCGCTTCCCGGAAGTGGTTGCCTCGGCTGCTGAGCATCGCGGCCCGCAGATCATCGCCAACTACTTGCGCGAGCTGGCCTCGAGCTTCCACGCCTTCTACAACGCCCAGCCGATCTTGAGTGCGGAAGAAGAGCTGCGTCACGCCCGCATGGGTCTGGCCGCGGCCACGCGCCAAGTGCTGGCGAACGGCCTGCGCCTGCTCGGCGTGTCTGCACCGGAGAGCATGTGATGGCAGCGAAACGCGGAAAAACCCAAGCCAAGCGCTCGGGCGGCATGAAGTACGGCGTGGTGCTGCTGGTGGGTTTGGCCATCGGCCTTGGCCTTGCCGTGGCCTATTTCGTTTACGGCGATCGCAGCAAGCTGGATGCCATCTTGCCGCAGCCGAACCCGCAGGCCGAAGCACCGACCCCGAGTCGCGATCGCGAACCGGTTGCGCAGGAGCCGGAAACACCGGCCGAGACACCGAAGCCGACGTACGACTTTTACACCGTGCTGCCGGAGAAAGAAGTGGAATTGCCTGGCCAGGCGACAGACGCTGCGGCACCCACCGCATCGACCACTCCCGGCACCGCGACCACGCCTGCGGCTTCAGTCAACGCCCCGGCATCGGCATCGGCAGGACAGTTGCAGGCCGGCGCTTTTAGTAATGCGGGCGACGCCGAGGCTTTGCGCGCAAAGCTGGCGTTGCTCGGCCAAACGGCGCGTATTGAAACTGTGGAAGCCAACGGCCGCACGCTTC
Source organism: Lysobacteraceae bacterium (assembly GCA_027483045.1). Taxonomy (GTDB): domain Bacteria; phylum Pseudomonadota; class Gammaproteobacteria; order Xanthomonadales; family Xanthomonadaceae; genus Silanimonas. The sequence continues at coordinate 13,210 of JAIXVL010000008.1, read as the reverse complement.
ATCGCGTGCGCTTGGGGCCTTACACCGATGCGGCGGCGCTGGAAAGCGCACGCAAGACCTTGGCGGATGCCGGCATCAGCGCCACGCCGGCGCGCTGAGCAAGCTCAGCGCTTCAGGGTGATCAGTGCCGAGGTATCGGCATCTGCGTTGCCGTTTTGCTCCAACTCGGAATAGTCCGCCAGCGCCCGGTCGATGACCGGGTGTTGGATGCCCGCCGCATCTGCCATCGCTTGAACGATGCGCAGGTCTTTGGCCATGTGCGCGCATTTGAAGCCTGGTTTGAATTCGTTGCGCAGCATCGTGGCGCCACGCTTGTCGAGGAACCAGTTGCTTGCCGCGCCCGCCATCAAGGTGGGAAGTAAGCGCTCGGGGTCGAGGCCCAGTTTTTCGGCGAAGGCCAAACCTTCGCAAACCGCCTCGTTGATGCCGGCGACCAGAATCTGATTGACCGCCTTGGTGGCCTGCCCGGCGCCGTTTGCGCCCATAAGCGCGATGCGTGCGCCATAGGCCTCGAGCACTGGGCGAGCGCGCTCTAGCGTGGCGTCGTCACCGCCCACCATGATCGAGAGCTTGCCGTTCTTGGCACCTTCTACGCCTCCAGACACCGGCGCATCCAGAAACTGGATGCCGCGCGCGGCCAAGCGACGTGCGGCTTCGCGTGCGGTTTCCACCGCCACCGTCGAGTGATCGATCACGATTGCGCCGGGCGCCAACACATCCGCGAGCCCGTCGATGTTCTCCAGCACGTCGGCATCGGCAGACACGCAAAGCGCCACTACGTCGCAATTCGCGTAATCGGCAAAACCTGATGCTGCTTTTACGCTGCGCGCGTCAGAGAACAACAGAGCCTTTGCAAACGTGCGGTTGCCGACGGCCACCAGCATGCCGCGGTCGGCCAAGTGCCCGGCCATGGAGTGACCCATCGCGCCCAATCCAATGAATGCGGTGCGTAGGCTCATTCCAGCGGCTCCTCGGAAAGATAGGTGTAGCCAGTCAGACCCGCCTCAAGCGCGGCGCTGTATTCGGCGGCGGTCGCAGCAGGCAGGCCTGCGGCATCGACCTTGGCGCGATAGCGTGCGCGCACATCGGCCAGCGGGTAGCCCACGTAATCCAGCATCACGTCGGTGGTGTCACCGTGGCGCTGTGTGTTCAGCGTGTAGCCGCCTTCGCCGTCCAAGCTCACCGCCACGGTGTCGGTGTCGCCAAACAGATTGTGGATGTCGCCGAGCGTTTCTTGATACGCGCCGACCATGGCAATCGCCAGCATGTAGGGCTCGCCCGACTTCAATGCGTGCAAGGGCAGCGAAGTGTCGAGCGCTTCACTCTCAACGTACGTATCGATGCGGCCGTCGGAGTCGCACGTGAGATCAGCAATCACGCCGCGACGCGTGGGCTCTTCGTTCAAGCGATCAATCGGAACGATGGGGAACACCTGCTCGATGGCCCACACATCGGGAATCGACTCGAACACCGAGAAATTGACGAAGTACTTGTCGACCAAGCGCTCGTTCAATTCATCCAGCACCGGACGATGGCTCTTCTCTTCGGCGTTCAAGCGCTGCCGCACCGCGTGTGCGATGGCGTAAAACAGATCGTCGAGCAGCGCGCGCTGACCAACATCCAGCTGGCCCAGCGCAAACAAAGCCTGACCTTCCGCCAGAAAATGCTGCGCTTCGTGGAACAGCTCAACCGGCGGGCGCACATCCAACTCCGCGTGAATCTCGCGCAGATGGCGAATCACCGACGACTCAGTGCGCTCAGGCGCGGGCACGTTGCCGACCGGTGCCTGCTCAACTTCCGAGACATTCACCACCATCAACGCATGGTGCGCGGTCATGGCGCGCCCGGCTTCGGTGATGAGGCGTGGCTGCTTCAGACCATGCTCGGCGCAGGCTTCCGCCAAGGGCTGCAGCAAGGTGTAGGCGTACTGGTCGAGACCGTAATTGATGGAACAGAAGCTGCGCGAGCGGGTGCCTTCGTAATCCACACCCAAACCACCGCCTGAATCCATCAAACGAATGGGACAGCCGCGCTTGCACAGCTCCACGTAGTAGCGCACCGCTTCGCGCATGCCGCTGGCGATGTCGCGCACGTTCGAAATCTGCGAGCCCATATGGAAGTGCAGCATGGCCACGCTGTCACCTAGGCCGGCGGCCTGCAGCTTTTCAACCGCATCCAGCACCTGCCGCGGCGAGAGGCCGAACTTCGCCTTGTCGCCGCCGCTGTTCTGCCACTTGCCCGCACCCAGCGAGGCCAAGCGCAGGCGAATGCCCACCACAGGCGCAACGCCGAGGGCGCGCGACTCTTCGATGATGAGGCCGACTTCCGAGGGCTTCTCAATGACGATGACGGTATCGAGGCCCAAATTGCGGCTCATCAAGGCCAAGCGGATGAACTCGCGGTCCTTGTAGCCATTGCAGACCACCAGGCTGCCGGTGCGCGCCAAGGCCAGCACGGCCATCAACTCGGGCTTGCTGCCCGCTTCCAGACCGAAATCCGACTGGTACGGCGCCTCGCCTACAGGCGCGCCCACACGCGCCAACTCGCCCGCCACGCCGGCGTGCTGGTTGACCTTGATGGGGTACACCGCCGTGTAGCCGCCGGTGTATTCCAAGTCGCGCATGGCGCCGGAAAACGCCTCCTGCAGCTTGCCCAAGCGATGGCCGAGCACGTCGGAAAAGCGCACCAGCAGCGGCAGCTTGTGGCCCATGCCACGCGCGCGCTGCACGACATCGACCAAAGCCACGCCGGGGCCACCTTCGCCATGCGGGCGGGCGACCAAACGACCGCTGCCGTCGATGTCGAAATACCCGTCCGACCAGTACGGCACGGAGTAGGTGTGGCGGGCGCGTTCGAGCGTCCAAGCAGGCATGGGCGTGAGTCCAGCGGAATGCAGAGGGCGCGTAGTGTACGACCGGGGGGTGAACAGGGGGCGACCCCGGCGACGCCAGCGAGGAAATCGGGGGTAGACTGCGCGCCCCTTGGGCGTTACCCCGGAGAACCCTGATGACTTCCTCTTCCTCGACATGGCTCCACGAGAACTTCGACCACACCGGTTCGGCGTTTGGTTTGCGCGTGACCGAGAAGCTGGACGAGGTGCAGTCGCCGTTCCAGAAGATCGAGATCTACGACAGCACGGACTGGGGCAAGGTCATGCTGATCGACGGCGCGATGATGGTGACCACGCGCGACAACTTTTTCTATCACGAGATGATGGCGCACGCGCCGCTGTTCACCCACGCCAACCCGGAAAACGTCGTCATCATTGGCGGCGGCGACTGCGGCACGCTGCGCGAGGTGCTCAAGCACCCGGGCGTGAAAACTGCCGTGCAGTGCGACATCGACGAGCAAGTCACTGTCATGGCCCGCAAGTACTTCCCGGAGCTGTGCGAGAGCAATGACGACCCGCGCGCGACGGTGATGTTCGACGACGGCATCGCCTACATGAAGAACGCGCCCGCCGAGAGCATCGACGTCGTGATCGTCGACTCGACCGACCCGGTCGGCCCCGCCGAGGGCCTGTTCAACCGTGCGTTCTACGAAGACTGCCTGCGCGCGCTGAAGCCGGGCGGCCTGCTCGTGCAGCAGAGCGAGAGCCCGCTGGCGCTGATGCACCTGATTCTCGATATGCGCGGCGCCATGCGCGACGCCGGCTTCCAGGATTTCCGCGTGCTGCCCTTCCCACAGCCCTGCTACCCCACCGGCTACTGGAGCTGCTTGATTGCGTCGAAGGAATCGCGCGACTTGAAAAGCTTCCGCGTGCAGGACGCCGCCGCGCGCCCGTTCGAGACTCAGTACTACAGCGCAGCGATTCATCAAGCGGCGCTGACGTTGCCGCCCTTCGTTGAGAAAGCGCTGGCGGAGTAAGCGTTGCGCAGCAATACAAAAAAGGGCACCGCGAGGTGCCCTTTTTCTTTGAACTTCAGATCGACTTACAACGCGTCGCCGTCCAACTCGCCGGTGCGAATCCGCATCACCCGCTCCAGGTCGTAAACGAAGATTTTGCCGTCGCCGATTTTTCCGCTATTGGCCGCGTTCGCAATCGCTTCCACCACGCGATCCACCTGGTCAGCGGTCACAGCCACTTCCAGTTTGATCTTGGGCAGAAAATCGACCACGTATTCGGCGCCACGGTAGAGCTCGGTGTGGCCTTTCTGGCGGCCGAAACCTTTCACTTCCGTGGCGGTGATGCCAGTAACTCCAACCTCCGACAGCGCCTCGCGCACGTCGTCGAGCTTGAAGGGCTTGATGATGGCCGTAACCATTTTCATTGCAGTGTTCCTTAGTCAATTCTTGGCAGGAGCCGAAGGCAGCGCGCCGGCATGTGCCGACGCGCCACGATTCACAGGTTGTAGCCGTTCTCACCGTGCAACGCGAGATCCAGGCCTTCCTGCTCTTCTTCCGGAGTAGCACGCAGGCCGCCAAACAGGCCCGCAATCTTGAGCGTAATCACCGTCACCACGGCCGACCACACCAAGGTCACGCCGACGGCCATGGCCTGTTTTGCCACCTGCTGGCCCATGCTCACGCCCTCGGCCAGACCCGAGCCACCGAACTCGGCCGACACGAACACGCCGGTCAGCAGCGCACCAATGATGCCGCCCACACCGTGCACACCGAATACGTCGAGCGAGTCGTCGTAACCGAACACACGCTTGAGTTTGGTGGCAGCGAAGAAGCAGATCACGCCCGCAACCAAGCCAATGATCAGCGCACCGACCGGGCCAGCAGTGCCGGCCGCCGGAGTGATGGCCACAAGGCCAGCCACGGCACCCGAGGCCACGCCCAGGACCGAGGGCTTGCCGTGCGTGATCCATTCCGCAGCAATCCAGCCCAGCGCCGCGGTGGCGGCAGCGATCTGCGTGACCAGCATGGCCATGGCCGCGCCACCGTTGGCTGCCACGGCACTACCGGCGTTGAAGCCGAACCAGCCCACCCACAGCAGGCTCGCGCCGATCAGCGTGTAGCCGAGGTGGTGTGGAGCCATCGAAGTGGTCGGCCAGCCCTTGCGCTTGCCCAGCATGATGGCCGCCACCAAGCCCGCAATACCGGCATTGATATGCACCACGGTGCCGCCGGCGAAATCCAGCACGCCCCAATCCCAGAACAGGCCACCCGGGCCGGCCCAGGTCATGTGCGCAATGGGCAGGTAGGCGAAGGTGAACCACAACACCGAGAACACCAGCATCGACGCAAAGCGCATGCGCTCGGCGAATGCACCGACGATGAGCGCCGGCGTGATGATTGCGAAGGTGAGCTGGAACATCACAAACAGCGTTTCGGGGATGGTCATGACCAACGAGTCACGTCCCACACCAGCCAAAAAGGCCTTCTCGAAGCCGCCGATGAAACTCGCCAAATTCACTTCGCCCGCCACCATGCCCGTGGTGTCGAAGGCCAGCGAGTACCCGTAGGCCACCCAAAGCACGGTGATCACACCCGCGATGGCGAAGCACTGCATCATCACCGACAGCACGTTTTTGGCACGCACCATGCCGGCGTAAAACAGCGCCAAGCCCGGCAGCGTCATCAACAGCACGAGTGCGCTCGCGACCAACATCCATGCGGTATCGCCCGCGGACAACTCGGGTGCTTGCGCCGAAGCGCTACCCGCCGCCGCCATAGCCGTTACGCCCGCAACCATTTTTCCTCGAAGGCCCGAAAGTAGGCCCATCCCCTGAAAGCGCATTCGCATCGTCGTTCCCCCTTGAATAGCGACGATTCGATACCAACAGAGGTTCGTGGATTGTCTGCTTCACGAAGCTTGTGGTTTGATACTGCCCCTCGCATCGGGGTAGGAATTGGCTGACCTCCTGTCGAGGTTTTGGCCGATAGGCCTCGCACCGCGCCGCGCGGAAGCTGATGACCCTGCCAAGGAGACTCCCATGATCGACCTGAAGGCCATCGACGACCTCGCCCGCCGCTTGAGTGATCTCGTGCCCCCCGGGCTCGAAGGCGCACGCAACGACTTGGAAAAAAACTTTCGCGCCGCATTGCGCGCGGGCCTTGGCTCGCTCGAACTGGTCACGCGCGATGAGTTCGATGTGCAGCGCTTGGTGCTGTTGCGCACGCGCGAGAAGCTCGACGCACTGGAACGCGCCGTAGAGATTCTGGAAGCACGCCAGCGCGCAGTGCCCAGCGACGCCCGCAACTGAGTCACCTCAATGAGTCTTGCGGTGGTGCACACCCGTGCACGCTTCGGCGTGCGCGCCCCTGAGGTACGCGTTGAGGTTTTTCTTGCAGGCGGCTTGCCTTCGATGGCCATCGTCGGCTTGGGAAGCACCGCCGTACGCGAATCGCGCGACCGCATTCGCGCCGCGCTGCAGGCCAGTCAGTTCGAGCTGCCCAGCAAGCGCATCACAGTGAATCTCGCTCCTGCGGATTTGCCAAAAGATGGCGCGCGCTTCGATTTGCCCATTGCCATTGGGCTGCTTGCTGCTGCGGGGCAAGTGCCACTTGAGGCCTTGCGCGATCTTGAGTTGCTGGGCGAACTCTCGCTCAGCGGGGCACTGCGCGATATCTCGGGCGCGCTACCGGCGGCAATGGCCGCGCACGCGTCGGGGCGGCAAATCATCGTTCCTGAAGGCAATGCGGGTGAAGCGGCCTGCGCGTCGAACGCCACGGTTTTTTCTGCACGCACTTTGGCGCAAGTGGTCGCGCATCTGCGTGGTGAAGCGGCGCTTCCGCGCGCTGTGGCGCAACGGGAAGTTCCCGACACAAGAGCAGCCTTGGACTTGGCGGATGTGGTGGGTCAAGCGCAAGCCAAGCGTGCGCTGGAGATTGCTGCAGCGGGTGCACACGCGCTTCGATTCATCGGACCGCCCGGCTGCGGGAAAACCCTGTTGGCCAGCCGTTTGCCGGGCTTGCTACCGCCGCTGCAAGATAGTGAAGCGCTGGAGTTGGCAGTGATTCGCAGCGTGTCGGGACGCCGCGAGGCCGCCGCATGGCCCACCGAAAGACCGTTCCGCTCACCCATGCATGGCAGCAGTGCTGTGGCCTTAGTGGGTGGCGGTGTGCCGCCTCGCCCCGGCGAGCTCTCGCTGGCGCATCACGGTGTGCTGTTCCTCGATGAGCTGCCCGAGTGGGGCCGAGCGAGTTTGGAAGCCCTGCGCGAACCGTTGGAGTCCGGCGTGGTGCATCTGGCGCGCAGTACGGTGCAGGCGGAGTTCCCGGCACGCGCGCTTCTGGTAACAGCCATGAATCCTTGCCCCTGCGGCTGGGCAGGCGATCCGAGCGGCCGCTGCGCCTGCCCCGCCGACACGATCGCTCGTTATCAATCGCGCGTGTCGGGGCCACTGCTCGACCGCATTGACCTGCACGTGGGATTGCAGCGTGTGCCCGCTGCCGACATGGCGCGGAAGGCCAGCGGAGAGTGCAGTGCCGATGTGCGCGCCCGCGTGCTGGTCGCGCGTGAGCGGCAGCTTTCTCGTCAGGGAGTCCCCAATGCCCATCTCGCGCCGGCGCAGCTGTCTTCCTTCGTGCAAGCAAGCACCGAGGCACTCGCATTGCTGGAACATGCCGGCGAGCGCTTGGCACTTTCTGCGCGTGCCATGCATCGGGTGCTGCGCGTGGCACGGACGCTAGCCGACCTCGATGCGCGCGCTTCAGTGAGTGATCGCGACATCGGCGAGGCACTGGCCTTCCGCGATACCTCACCGACGCCCGCAAACGCGTGGGCTCGCGCTAACCTCACCTCAGGTCGCAGCACGAGGGACACGCCCGAGCATGGAGTGGTTGGAACGCACTGATACTTGGCTGTTGGGCGGCGCGCTTATCGCCCTCTTCGGCATTGGCTCAAGCTTGGTGGCGCGTCGTTTTGGCGCACCTCTTCTGCTCGTTTTCCTTGCGCTCGGCGTTGCACTCGGGCCGGGAGGAGCGGGCTTGAGCATTGAGCCGGGCGTGGTCTACGCCATTGGTTCGCTGGCCTTGGCCATCATTCTGTTTGATGGCGGCCTGCAAACACGCTTGGCTCCTCTACGCGAAGCCATTGCACCGTCGCTGCTCTTGGCCACGCTCGGGGTTGCCCTTACGACCATCATCACCGCGGCGGCGGCCATGCTTCTGCTCGATCTGGGCGCTGCGGAAGCGCTACTGCTCGGCGCGGTACTCGCCTCTACCGATGCGGCGGCGGTGTTTTTTCTGCTTCGCGGGTCGGGAATCTCGCTACCCAAGCGGGTCAATGGTGTGTTGGAAATCGAATCCGGCATCAATGATCCGATGGCGGTGTTTCTCACCCTGTTGCTGTGCACTTGGTTAGCCGTCGGCGATGTGGGCGGCGGCGCGGGCCTCACCATGCGGCTGGGCCTGCAGCTGGGTTTGGGCTTTGGCTTGGGCTGGCTGGGCGGGCGCTTGATGGCGCAAGGATTGAATCGGCTTGAATTGCCGGAGGGCCTGCATCCGCTTTTGACGCTGGCCGGCGCAGTGGGCTTGTTTGCGGCCACCAACACGCTGGGCGGTAGCGGTTTTCTTGCGGTGTACATCGCTGGCTTGGTGCTGGGCCAAAAGCCCGTGCGCGCCATCGCCAATGTGACCACGGTGCAGCACGCGGCCACATGGCTGGCGCAAGGCGGCATGTTTTTGTTGCTGGGCTTACTGGTGGTGCCTTCCTCGCTGCTTCAGATTCTTGGGCCTGCATTGGCCTTGGCTGCGGTGCTCATGCTTCTCGCACGGCCGGTCGCCGTCGCCGCATGTCTGGCACCGTTTGGATTTCGCAAGAAGGAAATCGGCTTCATTGGGTGGGTGGGTTTGCGCGGCGCCGTGGGCATCTTTCTGGCCTCGCTGCCGCTCATGATGGAACTCCCGAATGCCACGCTGTATTTCAACGTGGCTTTTGTGGTGGTGGTGGTGTCGCTGCTTGTGCAGGGCTGGACCTTGAAGCCTGCCGCGCGCTTCTTCGGCGTGGCCTTGCCGCGGCGCGAAACCTCCACACGACGCATCGAACTGGACCTGCCCGGTCAGCTGGAATTCGAATTGGTGGGCTATCACGTGGGCCCAACCAGTGCGGTGCTGTCCAGCAAGGCCGAGCTTCCGGGCTGGGCGCGGCCTGCAATGGTGGTGCGCGACGGCGCGATTCTCTTGCCCGACGAAGCGGGGCCCGCGGCTCCGGGTGACACCGCGTACTTCTTGGCACCGCCGGGCGAGGTGTATCGCTTGGACTGGCTGTTTGCCGAAGGCCACGCCGCGAAAGAGGCCGAACACGAAGCATTTGGCGCGTTCTCGCTGGCCGGTGATGTGCCTCTTGGCGAGTTGGCGGCCTTCTATGGCCTACCGATTCCACCGCGCTACGCGGCTCACACCGCCACCGAAATGTTTGCCACACGCTTTGAGGGCGAGGCACACATCGGCGATCGCATCGCGCTTGGCGGAGCCACCTTGGTGGCTCGCAAGGTGCGCGAGGGGCAGGCGACCGAGATCGGCATCGTCTTCCACACCGATTCGATCGGTCGACTATCGCGCTGGCTTCGACGCCTGAGTGATGGCCTGAAGGGGCTGCGCTAAAGCAGCGCGTGACTCAACTGGCCAGACCACTGGCCGCCGCCGCAGTAATCGCGGCGTGAAGCCCAAAGCGTCACGAGGCGTCTTGCACTTGCGCGACAAGGAGCCTTCACGTTACACCGTAACGTAGTACTGCCGCCTTGCCCCCGGCCCTGCGGCAGTGCAACACACCACGACAACAAGCAATGGGCCGGCATCCATTTGCAGGCCCAGATGCAGTGGGAAAGACTTTCGCGCAGTTTCTTTATTTTTGGGGAGTGGAAATGCTTCGCTTGCAACGCAAATGGTGTTCGGTTGCCGTCTCGGCGGCCCTCGTGGCGATGGTGGGTAGCGCAAGTGCGCAGGCCCCTGAGCTGAAGAATGGTGCTGTTTCGGCATCGGCGTCCCCCGCATTCCGCGCCTTCGAGGAAACCGGTCGCCTGCCTTACATCATCGGTTTCCGCGACGCACCTGCGGTGACCTTCGGTGCGCAACTGAAATCGGCGCCGCAGCCACCCTTGAGCGGCAAGATGGCGCTGGATGTTGAAGGCAGTGTCGATGCATATGCGAACCGCTTGGAAACCAAGCAGCGCGCCACCGAGAGCAGCTTGAAGCGCACCGTTGGCCGCGATTTCTCGGTCAAGACGCGCATGCAGCACGCCTTCAACGGCATCGTCGCCGAGCTGACGCCGGCGGAAGCCGCGGCGCTGGCGACTGATCCGGCTGTGACGCTGGTCGAGCCCTATACCGAATACCTGCTTGACGATGATGCTGCGCCGGCCGTGGTCGGTGCGACCACCGTCTGGGAGAGCGGTACCGGCATCCACCGCGCGGCATTCACCAGCCGCGAGCGCACCGAGGTATCGCTCTACAACCGCCGCGCCAAGGGCGAGGGCGTGCTCGTCGGCATCATCGATTCGGGCATCAACACCGCGAGCCCGTCCTTCGCTGGTGTCGAACCGGAAACCGGCTTCGCGTTCACCAACCCCTTTGGCGAAGGCAACTACAAGGGCCAGTGCCAGCCTGGACAGCGGGACGCTGGACGCTGCAACGACAAGCTCGTCGGTGGCTACGACTTCGTTTACGCCGCGGTTTGCACGCCGAACGCGCCGACGACCGACCCCTGCCGACCCACTGCGGCCGGCGGCGTTTGGCGCGAAGACCCGAGCTTTGGCGACACTGATGGCCACGGTTCGCACACCGCCGGCACCACAGCCGGCAATGCCCGCGAAGTGAGCTTCCGCGGCAACAGCCTTGTGCTGTCGGGCATCGCACCGCGCGCCAACGTCATCGCTTACGACGTGTGCTACACCGTCACCGCAACCGGCCAAGGCCCCTGCCCCAACGTCTCCACGCTGGCAGCCATCAATCAGGCCGTCGCGGACGGCGTCGACGTCATCAACTACTCGATCGGCGGCGGCACGCAGCCGTGGTCGGAAGCCATTTCGCAGGCGTTCCTCGCCGCAGCGGATGCCGGCATCTTCATTTCCGCCTCGGCCGGTAACAGCGGCCCCGGCCCGTCGACGAACGGCCACAACCAGCCGTGGGTGATGACGGTCGCGGCCGCACAGTCCGGCCGCGCCGGCTACGAGTTCACTCTCAATGTGCCCAGCGCCCCGGCGACGCTCTCGCAGATCCTGCTCAATGCGGGCAGCGGCGGCGTCGAGCTGACCGGTTCGATCCCGAGCAGCGTTCTGCGCGCCGGCCCCGGCTTCAGTGGCGCCGCCGACGGCTGCACGGCCAGCGGCGGCTTCGCTGCGGGCTTCTTCGCCAATCGCATCGCGCTGGTGCGTCGCGGTACCTGCGCTTTCACCGAGAAGGTCGCCAACGCCGCGGCCGCGGGCGCTCGCGCGGTGGTCATCGTCAACAACACCATTGGCGGTATCGCACCGTCGGTGCCCGGCGCCACGGTGCCAGTGTTCGGCATGGCGCAGGACAGCGGCGTCGCCCTACAGGCGCTCACCGCGAGCGACCCGTCGCTGGCAGCCACCATCCCGTTCCCGGCAACGCGCATCGACAACACCGCTGACCAATTGGCGGGCTTCAGTTCGCGCGGCCCGTCGCCGTTCTCGGTGCTGAAGCCGGACATCACCGGCCACGGCGTCAACATCCTCGAGCCCGTGACCTGCCCGGATCCGACACAGTTCAATACCCCGGCCTGCGCGGGCACCATCGGCTTCCTTAGCGGCACCTCGATGTCCTCGCCGCAAGTGGCAGGCAGCGGCGCTCTGCTGAAGCAGATCTTCCCGAACTGGACGCCGGCCGAGATCAAGTCGGCGCTGATGCTGACGGCGCGCCCCGGCGTGCTGAACGAAACCGGCGCGGCGGCCACGCCCTTCCAGGCCGGTGCTGGCCGCGTGCAAGTTGACCTCGCAGCGAAGACGGGCCTTGTGCTTGATGAGCAGCGTGCCGACTACAACGCCGCCAACCCGGCCCTGGGCGGTGACGTGTCGGCGCTCAACCTCGCCAGCTTGGCGAACCGCGGTTGCGGCCCGGTGACCTGCACCTTCACCCGCACCTTCCGCAGCACGCGCGCCACGTTCCAGACCTTCAGCGCGTCGCTTTCGGGCGTGACCGGCACCATCAACACGCCGGTATTCACGATTGCACCGTTTGGTAGCGCCACAGTGACCTTCACGGTGGGCACTGCAGGCCAGCCTGCCGACGGCACCTACCGTTTTGGCACCGTCACGTTGACCTCCACGGGTAACGACGGCGCCAGCCGTTCGCCCACGCTGCGTTTGCCTGTCGCCGTTGCGGTGCGTGCACCGGAGTTGGCACTGAGCACCGAAGCTATCGCCATCAGCGCGCCGGCCAACACCACGCGCAGCGCCAGCTTCTCGCTGTGGAGCAATAGCAATGCCGTGGATTTCACCACCAGCACGACGGGCACCGGCACGGGTGCCATCGTGAGCCAGAGCAGCGCAGGCGCAACGAGCGGCTACTCCACGGGTCTCTACAGTGATCTGGGCATCGGCCAATTCGCTGCGGACGACTTCGTGGTCACGCAGTCCACGCCGCTCACGAGCATCGTCAATGAAGGCTTCGTTCTTGGCACCGGCGTGATCGCTCCTACCACCGTCATTGGTTGGAGTATCTATGCCGATGCAGGCGGCAGCCCGGCGGGCAACCCGCAGACCTCGCCGAATGCTGCGGTGTGGCGTTATGCGGCTCCTGCCAACAGCGCGGGCATCAGCACGGCGGGCGGCATTCTGCGCTTGAATCTGGCCGCCGCCAGCCAGGGCGTGACGCTGGCTCCAGGCCGCTATTGGCTGGTGCCGCAGGTGAATGCAACGCAGGCCAATCGCTTTGCGTGGTTCTTCTCGCAGCAGGGCAATGGCACCGCGCCGCGCACCATCATTCCGGGCAATCCGGCGCCGAACAACGTGTGGGCAACGCCAGCGGGTGCGCCTGCAGGCTTGGCCTTCACTGTGAATGGCACGGTGGGTTGCGGCGCACCTTGGATCGGTGGCGTGGCCCCGGCTTCGGGGCGCGCTGCAGCCGGCGCCCCGGCTACAGTGAACTTCACGGTGAACACTGCGGGCTTGGCACCGGGCAACTACACCGGCTTCGTCTGCTTGGGCAGCAACGACCCGGCGCGTAGCAGCGCCACGGTTCGCGTGGCGTTGACCGTGACGCCGTAAGCCTCGGCTGACGCGTCAATCAGCGTCGAAAACAGCAACGGGCCCGCAAGGGCCCGTTGTCATTTCGGGATACCGCAACCTAAGCTACCCCT
>JAIXVL010000296.1 GCA_027483045.1 Lysobacteraceae bacterium | reverse complement strand
TGCAAATCAACCTCGATGCGGTAGCGAGTGGGCTGCCCGGAAGCCGGCGTGGGAATCGAGATCAAATGCCACGCGTTAGTAGGTACGTTGTCATAGCGATCGGACGGCGTGGTGTCCGCCGTGAGCGTGTAGTTCGTCGCAACAGGAGCAACAAGTGCCGTGCCTGCGAAGCGCGCATTCGGCATGGGCAAGCTCACGCCACCCGGCAAATCGAGATCGAAATAGCCACGATCAGCACCCAAGCTGCGGTTGCTCAGACCCGGCAAGCCCGACGCCGGAGCGCGCACCACGATGGGCAAGCGTGCATCCGGCCGACCATCACCATTCTGACGACGCAACACCATCGCGCCCGAAAGCCAGCGGCCGTAAAGGCCGGGATCGGTTACCGCCATCGAAACGCCGATGGCTTGGCTCGCGCCCGCAGTAAGGGTGAAGTTCTGCACCGTGGACGACGCCGACACACCCGCCGGCAGTTCGAACTCGACTCGCCACGATCCGCCACCGGCCAAATCGGTCACCGTGCGCGTGAGCGAGGTGCACTGCGGCGAGCAATCACCGAAAACCAAGCTCGGCAAATTCATCGAGGCCTGCGCCCCTGCGCCTCCAGCAAATTGCCCAGCAGGAACATTGAGTGACAAAGCAGCATTCACTGCACGCACTACGTCCAGACGGCCCGCACCTTGGTCAAAAGCACCGGCTGCGCTTGTGCGATCTTCACGGCGAACACCTGTTTGTGCGGTGGTCATCAAAGCGGAAATGATCTGGTCGGCCCGCCAGGTCGGGCGTGCAGAGCGCAGCAGTGCCGCCGCGCCCGCCACGTGCGGCGACGCCATCGACGTGCCAGAGAGCGTGGCATCGCCGTTGCTGTCGTGATCGGCCGATTGCACATCGGTTCCGGGACCCGTCAGGTCGGGCTTGATGACACCTGGAAGAACAACCGACGGGCCACGCGCACTGCTGTTGGCCAGAATGTCGGCATTGGCCGCGTCCGATACCGATGTGGTGCCATCCAATGTCGCGGTGTGCCCTGTGCCGCTTCCCAACCAAGCGAGAAGCTGTTGCCCTGCACTGAAGCCCAGATGCGTGGTGGGAATGCTGTGCTCATCGGCAACCGTAGATTCACCCTCTGCGGCACGATTGATCAGCACGGTGCCGCTGCCGCCAGAAAGGCGCACGTTATTGCTCTTAGCCACGCGCGCCTGCACGCCACGATCGCAGACCACGATCTGGCCGCTCCAGCGATTCAAGGGCCAGGGATTGCTTGCGCCCGTCACCGGCAAGGCTTGGTCGCCACTGCCTTGACTGCACAAAGTGGCATTGGGGTCTCGAGCCAAAGCCGCGGGCCCGGTGCCTCCCGTAAAGCCATCGCCGTCCAGCACGCCACCATTCGGTGGCGCCGTGTTGCCGCCACTCAAGCGCAAACGGTTGATGAAGCGTCGGCCATGAGTGGCATTGGCTACAGACACAACCCAAGGCGAATCACTGGGGCTTCTCACAGTGCCGATGTCCGGCCCGCTATTGCCGGCTGAAACGGCCACCACAATTCCAGCATTTCGCGCATCCAACATCGCCAAGGCACCGCTGCTGCCCCACGGGTTGGTGTTGCTGCCACCAATCGAGTAGTTGATGACATCCACGCCATCGGCCACAGCTTGATTTAAGGCAGCCAAGGTCCAGCTACCGGAGCAGCCGTCGTCCTTGCACGCGCGATAAGTGATCAGATTTGCACGCGGCGCAACGCCGCGAATCTGATAGTTCAATTGCCCGCCGCTGAAAGTGCGCGTCAGATTGACCGGGTTACCGACCACCGTGCCGGCCACGTGCGTGCCATGACCGTCGGCATCAATTCCCGCCACACTGCCCGTGTCGCCGGTGAAGTCCCACACGCCAATCAGCTTGTTGTTGCAGGTGACCGAACCGCTTTGGCACAAGCCAAAAAAGCGACCGCGCGGATTCGTGTGCGAGTAGCCATCCGAGGGCGACTGCGCCGCGAAACTGGGATGTGTGGGATTGATGCCGGAGTCGACGACACCAACCACCACTCCCTCGCCACGCGATGCAATCCCTGCCGCGCCGGACCATACCTGAGGTGCGCCAATCAAGGTGGTCGATGTCTGGTCCTGCAGGAACTCGATGCGCTCACGCTCCACAGCGGCAACGCCATCGATGGTCTGAAGCTTGCGCGCTTCTTCTTCGGTCAACTCGATCGCAACACCGTTGAGCACAACGTCGTAAACGAACGTTGGCTCCACCACGCGGCCAAGGCGCTGAGAAGCAATCGAGAGACGCTCCTCGCGGGCATCACCAAGTACCTGCAAGTAGGCGACGCTGGAGGCAGAAGCAACATCCAGCCGCGCCTCGCCGGTAACGGTCGGACTTGTGGCTGCTAGGGCCTCATCCGCACCCGTCGGAATCCACCCTCCGCGATAGGAAGCCAATGCCGGCTCAGCGAAGCGGACAATCCAAGTGCTGCGATCGGCTGCGGCAGCGGCGGGCAGCGCCAATAGCGCGCAAAGGGCGGTGGAAAGGCGTGTCTGTCGGGGCAAGGTCATGACTGCACTCGGCGTACCGAGGCCCCGGTCGTGCATACGAACGGGGCCTCGTGGATGGAACTTGGCGCAGCCCCTAGAGCGTGCAGGGCTGCACGCGGTTGTTCGGGTCGAGGTTAATCACTGACTCATTGACTGAAACCGACCCGGGCACACCGTTTACGAACGTGGCGTTGAACCGGATGTTGCTGATCTGATTATTGGTGAATGTGCGGGTCAGGTTACCCAGCGACGTGAAGGTTGGCGCGCTGTATGCGCACAGTGGGCAGAACCCGGTGAGCTGAGAAAGAGGGACGGTCTGAGTATTCGCGTTGACCGGCTCGCCTTGGGCAATCAGGAAACGTGCCACACCGAGGGAGTCGTAGATGTAGCTGGCATAAAACTCCACGCCGCCACGCTCCGGGAACATCTGGATGTTGTAGCCGTTGCCTGCCCGCGCAGAGTTGTACCAGTGCGCGCTGAGTTGCAGAGGTTGACCGTTGAGGCTCGGGCAGCCACCACCCAAGGAGCTGAACGCTTCAGAGCCCGTTTCTCCATCGATGTTGTAGGAGAAGGTGAACTGGTTACGAGCGTTTGGCGTGACTGCGAGCGTGCCGATCTCCGTCAGCGCCGCGGCGCTGCCGTTCCACGCTGCGCGGTACACGCTGGCATTCCAAATGCCGTTTGCCCCGGTGGCCGGACCCTCCAAGTAGTACCACGTGGGGCTACCGTCTTGCAGATACGTGAACCAAACGCCCGCCTGAATGGTTCCGGCCGGATAAATGAAGATGCCGTGGCCACTGCGCTCTGTGTTGAAGTAGCCGCCCATAGTGACCGAAGGTGCGCTTGCCGTGACCGTGGCCCGAACCGTAGCGCTCGCCACCGCACCACTCACGTTAACCGGAGTGACGTACCAGCGCCCTGCCGCGGGGTTCGTAACGGTAAGGGTCTCGTTTCCGCTAACCGTCGTTGCTGTAGCACTGGCCAAATTGCGGGCGGGCGCAGCGGCAATGACTGGGATGGCAGCAGCAGCAGCAGGCGCCGCGACCCGAGCGAGGTAAAGGTCGACGTTTGCAGCACTGGTCGTCGTGACCTGCAATTGCGTGGCGCCAGCAGGCACGTCGACATAGAGACGGTCATGGGCCGAATTTGCTGCAGCCGGCAGCACCACTTGTCGGCTCACACCCGACTGCAAAGCGAAGGGTGCTGGCGTAGCCGAGTTACGGGTCAGCTTGTAGGGCACGCGCACTGCCGCCTGACCGGGACCGCGATCAACCAGCAAGAAGCCGTAGCGGGATTGACCATTCAAGAACGTCGGGTCGTCATAAACAAGGCGCGCATTGAAGCTTTGATTGGTCGCGGTAGCACCAGGGCCCGTGGCCCTTTGCACGGACGAAGAGGTCGGATCGATCGCTACCAATTCAATGCGCACCTGATCGGTCGCACCCGCCGAACTCGACTGGAAGTTCTGCGCAAGTGCCCACACAGTGATCGCGGGCCCCGAACCGGGGTGGGTCACCGTGATAACGCAGGATTCCGTATTGCCCGCGGTAACGCTTTGGCAGCGCTCTTCCACTTCTTGAGCGGATTGGTCAAAGCTCGTATCAACACCGACAAAAAGATCCAGATCTTGGGCTGCTGGAGTTCCAACCACTGGCGCCAGAGTGGCACTCACGCGGAAGGTGCGGGAGCGACCGTCGCTGTAGTCCAGAGTGGCAATCTGAGTGGTGACACCAATGCCAAGATCGTCGTACGGATCAAGGCGTGTGGGGTCTTGAATCAAGCCAGCCTGTTTGACCAGCGGACTGGCCAAGTCACTTGAACCAAATCGCGCATTGGGCAGGCCGATGACATTACTGACCGGGATATCGACGAATCCGCGTTCCCCAGTAACAGTGGCCGACACCAATGCAGGCTCAGTGCCGCTCGACAGATAAACTGCGACCGGCAACTTCAGATCGGGCGTGCCGCCGCCCACGCGGCGGATCGTGATGGATCCATAGGACCAGTTATTCAGTGAGGTTTGTGCAGTGGTGGAGAAAGTGAAGTTCACCGCCTGCGAAGCCGAGCCATTCGCCAAGGTAAAGTTGGGCACCGGCGTCATCGCGATGGTATTGGGCAAGTTGGCGATGACCTGATACGTGCCACCCGAAGTACCCTGCATCGCAGAGAACGTGCGAGTAAGTGTGCACGTCTCAATGCAGTTCTCGTGACCCAGCGTAGGCAGATTCAAAGAGCGCGCGGTGGCAATACTCGAGTTGCGGAACTGTCCCGCGCCAAGCCTGAGCGCCAACGATGCATTCACCGCCAAAGACAGATCGAGGGTACCCGCACCTCGCTCATGAGGCGTCATCACCGCCGAGCCCGTCTGAGGCACTATGTTGTCAGCGCGCGCAGTCAAGGTCAGTGCAGAGATGATCTCATCCGCCGTCCACGAAGGGCGTGCGGCTGAGATCAACGCCGCAGCACCAGCAACATGCGGAGAAGCCATCGATGTACCGGATAGCTCAGCGACTGCGTTGCCGCTTCTGGAAGCTGCGAGGATGCTGACTCCGGGCGCCGCCACATCGGGCTTGATCACGCCCAGCGGAGTGACGGGGCCTCGGTTGCTGAAAGAGGCCAATCGGTCGCCGGCTCCGGTGCGGTTATGCGTTACCGCGGCAACAGACATGACCCAGGGAGCGTTCCCAGGGGAACTCAGACTTCCGGGCAACGAAGTCACACCGTCATCTGCGTTGCCGG
>JAIXVL010000295.1 GCA_027483045.1 Lysobacteraceae bacterium | reverse complement strand
GCCACTGACATGCAGCCACGGGGTTTCCATGGCAGCCGTTGCTTGGATCATGGCGGGATACAAGGGCAAGTTGCCATGCACGATGTCGCCGAGAGAAAGCCCGAACTGGGCGCGTGGCAAGCGGCGTTCGCTGGCAACGACATCGTTGGCGTAATAGCCGACATCGGCTGTGTTTTTTGGCTGCGGGTCACCAAACACACGCACGCTGTAAGGCGGCCTCACCGCATCCGCGGCGAGCGGCACTTCCCACGTGTTCGTGCTGCTCCCCGCCACACGCCAGAAATCGGGCAGACCGTCGGAACGAACACCCAAGCGAAAGCCTGCGGGCTTGATCACAAAAAGGACGGCGTCCGAAGCTCCATCCAAGCGCACTTCACCATTGGCATCGCTGTGCCAAAGGGTTTGACCATCGGAAAAGGCAACGTCAGGAACGCCTCGCTCACCTCGCGACCAGCGACCGTCGCCATTGGCATCCAAAAAGACACGCGCCTTGAGCGGCTCCGCGCCCAACGCTTGGGTGGAAGCACTGCAGGCGAGGCAAAGCACGACGAACAAAACGCGAATCCGCATAGCAACCCCCGAAAGATTGCGCGGATTATGCGCGAGACCCCTCAGCCTTTCAGCGGGCGTGCTGCGCCGCGAAGGGTTTCCCAGGCTTTTGCCTTCAGGGCCGACAGGCCGTGATCGGGGCGCACCGAACCGACACTGCCCGACAACGGTCCCAGCACACGACGCAGGCGGCGATTGAGGTTAAGCGCACTGGTGAGCGAACGCGTTTCCGGTGTGCGGAAAATGACCGACATCGATACCGAGACATCGTCCGAGCCGTTCTTGACGTGATGCCCCGACACAAACGGGATGTGCAGAACCTCTCCCGGCGAGAACGTGAAGCAGGTGCCGCGCGAAGCGATCTCAGGCTTCCAAGCAGGGCGGCCTGTATCGCAAGTGACGTAGCGCTCGGTGTCCTCGTCGCTCACCACCTGGGAGTCCCAGGGCGGGAAGACCGTTACTTGTTTGGTGCCACGAAACTGCAAAAGGAACGTGGAGTAGCGATCGATATGGAACGGCGTCACTGCGTTCGGTGAAGCGATAAACAGGTAGAGCTTGGCGTCGCTGACGGTGGGTTGCTGCCCCACACTCCGGAGGTGCTCGTTCATCTCGGAAACGAGCTGGGCATGAAGCTCTCGAAAGCTTTCGTGCTGCTCGGGGCTTCGCACCATGATGTAAGCATCGACCTCACGCAGCCTTTCGATCGCTTCTTCCAACGCCTGCCCTGGCCGGTGATCGAGGTGCGCACTGTCCAGATTGTCCGAGAAGCTCAGCTTGCCGTTGGAATGGAACACGCTGTCTTTTGGCAAAGCCGGAATGACTTTGGCGAGGCTCGCAAGCTCAAGCGCCGGGTGCCCCAACACGCCGTGGCGCAAGGTGTAGGCCTTGCGATCGAGGAAGTCAGGGCGCAGGCCCTCAAGAACAGTCGCCACCGAGAACCCCTTCACGCATCCTGCACAAGGAGGAAGAGTACCCGCAGGCCGCCGACGCGACAACGACGGGCAGCACGTTGGCCGAACCACACTCTGGTTGTGGATGAATCCAAGTCATTGCGCCGACGCCAAGTAGTCGCGGCGATTTAGCCGCCTTGGCTCTTGGTGCTTTTGGCTTTTCCGTGCCGCTGAACCAAGACATCCTCAGCATCAGCGAGTGACAAGCCGCGCGCGCGCAAGGCCACCAGTAGGTGGAACAGCAAGTCCGCTGCCTCTCCAAGCAAAGCGCTGTCGTCCTGAACCACTGCGGCGAGTGCGGTCTCTACGCCCTCCTCGCCCACCTTCTGCGCAATTCGACGGATGCCCCCTTCAAACAAGGAGGTCGTGTAGCTGCCCGAGGGACGCAGCGACTCGCGCTCCTTCACCAAGGCATCGAGTTCGCCAAGAAAGTTAGCCGGCGCATCGGCGAAGCAGCTGCAGCGCTTGAGGTGACAGGTGGGGCCGTGCGGGATTGCCTGCACCAACAATGTGTCGGCGTCGCAATCCGTTTCGACGCGTATGAACTCCAACACATCGCCCGTGGTCTCGCCCTTCATCCACAGCCGGTTCTTGCTGCGACTGAAGAACGTGACCTTGCCGCTGGAAAGCGTGAGCTCCAAGGCCTCGCGATTCATGTAGCCGAGCATCAACACGCGGCGATTACGAGCGTCCTGAACAATGGCAGGCAGCAAACCGTCCTGCTTCGCGAAATCCAGCGTATCGATATCGATTGCGTTATCCAGCGACTTCGAATCAGGCGACATCGCGCACCTCGATGCCTGCTTCGCGCAGGCGTTTCTTCAAGAGAGGCACAGGCACTGCACCGGAGTGGAAAACAGAAGCCGCTAGAGCAGCATCGACATCCGCCTTCTCAAACACATCGATGAAGTGCTCCACGGCACCCGCGCCGCCCGACGCCACCAATGGCACGTGGCAAATCGCACGTACAGCTTCGAGCTGCTCAAGGTCATAACCCGTCTTGGCGCCGTCGCTGCCCATGCAATTCAAGACGATCTCGCCGGCACCACGCTCCTGTGCTTCGCGCACCCAACCCAAGGTGCTGCGCGAAAGCGCTTTTGTGCGGCTCGGATCGCCGGTGTACTGGCGCACGCGCCATTCGCCATCAGCGTCGCGCAAGGAATCAATACCGACCACCACGCACTGCACACCAAACGCTGCGGCAAGTTCATTGATGAGATCGGGACGTTCGAGCGCTGGCGAGTTCACAGAAATCTTGTCGGCACCCGCATTCAACACAGCCCGCGCATCGTCCACGCTTCGAATGCCACCGGCCACGCAGAACGGGATGTCGATGATGCGGGCCACGCGCTCGACCCAACCGCGATCCACGCTGCGGCCCTCGGGGCTAGCGGTGATGTCATAGAACACGAGCTCGTCTGCACCCTCGTCGCGATAACGCACTGCCAACTCTTCGATGCCACCCATCACGACATGGTCGCGAAAGCGAATGCCCTTGACCACTTGGCCATCACGCACATCCAAGCAGGGAATCAGGCGCCGGCTCAACATGCAAAAGCCTCGGGTAGTGTGAATCGACCCTCAAGCAAGGCTTTGCCCAATACCGCACCGCCTGCTCCGGCGGCCTTAGCACCGCGCACGTCATCAAGCGTTGCCACGCCGCCTGATGCCTGAACCGCGATATCGGGAAACGCCAGAGCAATGTCACGGTAAAGCGAGAGATTCAAGCCACTCAACATGCCGTCGCGCTCGATATCGGTGCACAACAAATGGCGCAATCCCGCACTCGCGTAACGCTGCAGCAGATCAATCAACGCCAGGCCGGAGCTTTCCGTCCAGCCAGCGACCGGCAGACGATACGTCCCCTCACTGTCGGCACGTGCATCCAAAGCAATCGTCATGCGGTCGCTGCCATAGCGTTCCAACCAGCCCAGCACACGGCTCGGTTGGCGGACCGCCAACGTTCCCACCACCACGCGCGACGCACCGGCCTCCAGCAACGCGCTCACATCCGATTCTTCGCGCACACCGCCACCGGTTTGCACCCGCAGTCCTGTTTCATCACGAATGCGACCGAGCAGCGGCGCCAAGGTGTAGCCACCCGCCTTTG
>JAIXVL010000021.1 GCA_027483045.1 Lysobacteraceae bacterium | reverse complement strand
CCCAGTGCGGCGCCTGCCTATCCCGCCGAGCAGTTGTACGGCGTGGTGCCGAAAGACACGCGCAAGCCCTTCGATATCCGCGAAGTGATTGCTCGCTTGGTGGATGGCTCGGAGTTTCAGGAATTCAAAGCGCGCTACGGCACCACCTTGGTCTGCGGGTTTGCACACTTGCATGGCTACCCGGTGGGCATCATCGCCAACAACGGCATTCTGTTCGCCGAAAGCGCCCTGAAAGGCGCGCACTTCATTGAGTTGTGCAACCAGCGCGACATTCCTCTCGTGTTCTTGCAAAACATCACCGGTTTCATGGTGGGCAAGAAGTACGAGAACGCCGGCATTGCCAAAGACGGCGCAAAAATGGTCACCGCCGTGGCCTGCTCGCACGTGCCTAAGTTCACGGTCGTCATCGGCGGCAGCTTCGGTGCCGGCAACTACGCGATGTGCGGCCGTGCGTATGGCGCGCGATTCCTGTGGATGTGGCCGAACGCGCGCATCAGCGTGATGGGTGGCGAACAGGCCGCCAGCGTATTGGCCACGGTGAAGCGTGACGGCATCGAAGCCGCAGGAAAAACCTGGAGCGCCGAGGAAGAAGACGCGTTCAAGGCACCGATTCGCGAGCAGTACGAAACGCAGGGCAATCCCTACTACGCCAGCGCTCGCCTCTGGGACGACGGCATCATCGACCCCGCCGATACGCGCCGCGTGCTCGGTTTGGCGCTTTCGGCTTCGCTGAATGCTCCGATCGAGAAGCAGCGCTTCGGCGTGTTCCGGATGTAAGTCAGTCCGGCGCGCAGCCGCTGCAGCTTCCGCATGAGCCGCCCTTCACCACGGGCGGCGCAATGCGTCGACCCAAAGTGCGCATCCACGAAGGCTTGCCTTCGCGCACCAGGGGAATCGCGATGGCGACACGAAGCTTGCGACTCAAGGCTGGCGCGCGGTCGTGCAGGACATAGGCCGCCGCACCGAGAACAAGCACCGCAATCACGGCGTACTGCGCCAGCAGAGCGAAATCCAAAGCGTGTGTACTCGCCGAGCTCATCGGATCAACCCGCGCCTAGCCATACGGCGATTTGGTAGGTGAGCAAGGCGGCGCCATAGGCCAAGGCAAACAGGTAAATCGTTGCGATTCCGGTTTGCTTCCAGCTTTGCGTTTCGCGCTTGATCGTGGCCAAAGTGGAAATGCATTGCGGTGCATAGATGAACCACACCAGCAAGGCCAAGGCCGTGGCCAAGGACCAATCTTGCGCAATCAATGCTCCCAGTGCTTGAGCGTTCTGGCCTTCATCGGCTGCCGAGAGCGCATACACCGTTGCGAGCGACGACACCGCCACTTCGCGTGCGGCCATAGCGGGAATGAGCGCGATACAAATCTGCCAGCCGAAACCCAGCGGCGCGAACACGGGTTCCAGCAAGTGGCCCAAGCGGCCGGCAAAGCTGTAATCAATCGCCGGACCAACCGCATCGGCCGGCGCACCGGGGAAACTCAGCAGGAACCACAGCAGCACCGTAAGCGCCAGGATGATGCCGCCCACACGCTTCAAGAAAATCATGGCGCGTTCCCATAGGCCAATCGCGATGTCACGCGGATTGGGCCAGCGGTAGGAGGGCAACTCAAGAAGAAGCACGTGCTCGCCACGATCGCGGCGCCAGCGCTTCATGACCCACGACACCAGAAGCGCGGAAGCGATGGCTGCCGCGTAGAGCGCAAACAAAACCAGCCCCTGCAAGTTGAACAGGCCCGCCACTTCGCGCCTCGGAATGAACGCACCGATCAGCAATGCGTAAACCGGCAAGCGCGCCGAGCAGGTCATCAAGGGCGCGACAAGAATGGTGGCCAAACGATCGCGCGGATCTTGGATGCTGCGCGCGGCCATGATGCCCGGCACTGCACAGGCAAAGCTGGAAAGCAGCGGGATGAACGAGCGACCCGAAAGCCCGACGCCCGACATGACGCGATCCAGCAAGAAAGCAGCGCGAGGCAGATAGCCGCTTTCTTCCAAAGCCAAAATGAAGAGGAAGAGGATGAGAATCTGTGGCAGGAACACCAAAACGCCGCCCAGACCCGCAATGACGCCATCGACCAACAGACTCGACAAGGGGCCTGCGGGAAGCACACTCGACGCCGCCGCAGAGAGCCATGCTGTGGTGCCATCGATGCCATCCATGAGCGGCGTGGCCCACGCGTACACGGCTTGGAACATCAGGAACATCACCGCCGCCAACAGCGCAAAGCCGACCACGGGATGCAGGGCCCAACGGTCGAGCGCTTCGTCGAAGCGATTCACTGAGTCTGGCATTTGCACGGCCAAGGCCAACAAACGACGCACTTCTGTATGCGATTCGGCCTCGGCGAAGGCTTCCGTGGTCTGTGCCGGATGCAGACGGCCGGCGCTTTGATCAATACGCGAGAGAAGCGCATCGGCACCGCCGCTCCGGACCGCGACAGAAGCCACAACCGGTACGCCAAGCTCGCGCTCAAGCGCAGGAAGATCGACATGAATGCCACGACGCTGCGCCGCATCCATCATGTTCACTGCGACCAGCATGGGCTTACCCAGCGCCCGCACTTCAAGAACGAAACGGAGATGCAGACGCAGATTGGTGGCATCGACCACACACACCAGCACGTCAGGCGCAGGTTCGCCGGGATAAAAGCCGCGGATCACGTCGCGCGTCACGGCCTCATCCAAGCTTGCCGCCTGAAGACTGTATGCCCCGGGCAAATCAAGAAGCGCCAATTCACGCCCTGAGGGCAGCAAGGCCCGGCCCTCTTTGCGCTCCACGGTGACGCCCGCGTAATTCGCGACCTTCTGCCGACTGCCGGTGATGCGATTGAACAATGCGGTCTTGCCGCAGTTGGGATTACCTACCAAGGCGATGCGCATCGGCTTCACGGCAGCATCCATTACGCTGCCCCTTCCAACTCAACACGCGCCGCTTCGCTGCGCCGCAGTGCAAACCGGGTGTAGCCGACTTGCACCAACAGAGGATCACCACCAAACGGCGCGCGCGTGACCAAGCGCAAGGACTCGCCGGGAACAAAACCAAGCTCGCGCAGGCGTCGCGCAATCGCATCGTTAGGCTGCGCATCACGCACCGAGCGCACGGTGCCTTGGTGGCCCACGGGTAGGTCGAGCAAGTTCACACAGATGGCCTATTTGCGAATCGTTCGCATTATAGTCTGAAGCAATGCGCGATGCAGAACCCTGGCACAAACGCCCCAAAGAGCCGTGCGGGCCGCCTGCCTCGCTACAATCGGCCTCCCCCGCCACGTGCTGATTGGCCCATGCCCT
>JAIXVL010000068.1 GCA_027483045.1 Lysobacteraceae bacterium | reverse complement strand
GGCGACGTGCTGGCGAACCCGGAACCGACCAGACTTGCAACTCGATCCATGGCGCATTGGCCAAAGACTTCAATATCTCTGAAAGCCACGCGGGGCCTGTTGTGGCACCAAGAACAACGGCAACCCGCAGCTTGGGCTGATCGGGCGCTTCAGCGTAGAGGGACGAGCGTTGCGGCTCGGCGTGCTTCTTCGGCGAGTTCATGCGTTCCTTGCAAACGTTCTGCAAAGCCATTGCGCAATTGATGCGCAAAGGCGTTCGCGGTCATCCGGGCGAAAGAATAAATGGTCAACGTCCTTCCAATGCGTGACGCAGACTTTTTCGGAGTGCAGTGCAGGCCCGAATCCGGCATTCAACTGCTTTGCATGCGTCATGTAGGTTGCTGCACCGCCGGTGTAGAGCATGAAGCTGTGCACGCCTCGATCCACCAATGCAGCCAGTTGCTGCGCTTCCTGCCCAGATGCAGGCCAGTCGCGGAGATCGGCATCGGTAATCCGCACCGGCGCCTTGCTTCGCCGATTCATCCACCAGCGCCATACCGCCGCAGGCCCGCGTTGCAGCATCAAGGTGACGCGACCGAAGGTGAACCAGAAGCCCGGTCTGGCCACCGGGTCAATGAGCAACAAGCCCACGACCCGCGGATCGAGCAGGGCGACGCGCCACGCGAGATCGGCAGCACTACATAGGCCACCAAGAACAAAGCGTTCGCACCCTGTTTGCACGGCAACCGCATTCAGAGCAGCAATCGCCGCATCCACGTGATCGCTGCTGTCTTGCATCACGCCATCGGCCAGTCCGGGCAAATCGAATCGGAATGTCGGAAAACCTTCGATCGCCGCGGCTCGCGACACCGCCACAGAAAGCCGATGGGGGCCAGCGCGATGCGTGTGGCCCGCGTTGAGTAGGACCAGTGTTTCCTTGGCGGCCATGCCCTGTGCGGAAGCCAGAAAACCAAAGCAGCCTTTGCCCCATGTTAGGACGCGTTCCATTGCGCCTCCTGCAGCACCCAAGACGAGATCGCATCGGCAACCCCGGAAATCTCGCTGCCTGAGGCCATCGTGGTGAGGTCAAGCTTTTCTATCCACGCATGCAAGCGTGTTGGAAGCGCGTATCCATTTTCGAGCAGTCGAGTTGGATCATCCAACACCCATTCCGGCGCGTAGCGAAGGGTGCTCGCGGCCATATCGCCGCGGAAGGCCGTTGACACGTGCTCGCCAGCGAACTCCAAGGGCATCGGCTTGCGTTTATGGCGCAGGAATGGATAGCGCGGCAACTCGTTGATTTGCGCGAGCGTTAGCGCATCGGTAGCCGCCACCCATTCGGCGCCGTCCACAATCGGTTGCCATGCAGCGAAGCGCAGCGCCTTGGATTTGCACAGGCTCTGCACGACCAAAGCCCCCATCCGAACCCCCAAAACGGCGGGCGTTATGTCGTATCGCTTCGAAAGCTGTGCGAGCGCAGCGTCTGCGTCCTCACGCATGGCGTCGAGGCGCAGGGTCGCGGCGATCCCGCTGGAATCACCACAGCCGCGGTAATCGAAACGAAGTACCGCGATCGAACGTTCGGCCAGTTCACGCGCGATGCGGGCGAATAAGGGGTAGCTGCAGTGCAGTTCGTTGAAGAGAGGGGGAGCAATGAGCAAGGTCCCGCGCACCCGAGATGGGGCCGCAAGTACCGTCATGATGTGCCCATCAGCCACAGGCACTGCGCATGCTTCGATTGAAACTTCGGCCAGCATCAGGAGGGTCGACGAGCCAATGCGCCCTTCAACCAACCGATGACCGAACGCTTGGTTGGCATGTTGGCGGATTCGCTTCCCGAGTTCAGGTTCGCTTCCCGTTCACTTCTGGCAAGTGCCAAGTCCTCGGCCAAGCCCGACAAAGATCGATGGGCAATCTTCAGCAGTGGCAGGCGCACGCCATACACGGACTCGGTGCGGTTGACGAACGTCAGCGCAAGCAATGAATGGCCGCCCAACTCGAAGAAGTTGTCGTCACCGGAGACCGAGTCAACTTCAAGAAGGTCGCACCAGAGTCGGGCAATGAAGGCCTGTTCTTCGGAATCGTGCTGATGCGATGCGGACGAAACGTCGAGGGCACGAGTCGGCGCTAGAGCCGAAGTGGCCATCTGATTCAGTGAGCCGACATTTGACACGCGCAGCATGGTCTCAAGCACTTCTTCGGCATAACGTTTAGCAGTGGCTGCGGAGAAGAGATCGGCATTGAAATTGAAGACAGCTTCCAAGCCCTTGCCGGTTTGCACACACCACAAGCCCCAGTCTTCAGTGCTGGAGTGGCGCGCGATCACGTGACGCTGGTGTTGCAGCGGTCCCCATTGCGTCGGCCGTTCGCGCACATCCTGGAACGAGAAAAGCGCCTGATAGACGGGCATCCTGCTGGGGTCGCGCGGCGGTCGTAGCGCGCGCACCAAATGTTCCATGGGCACGTCGGGTGCCACAAAGCCATCAGTGACCGTCTTGTGCACCGACTGAATCCACTCGCTGAGTGTGGCCTTGCTCGACCAGCGTGAACGCATGGGCAACGCGTTGACGAAGAAGCCCATGAGCGACTGCCATTCGGGCTGCTCGCGGCCGCGCACCGGAATACCGACAACCAAGTCGTCTTGGCCGGTGGCTTTGTGCAGCCACGCCAGGTATGCGGACAACAGAACGACGAACAATGTGCTGCCCTGTTGGCGCGCCAATTCGCGCAATGCGTCGACGTTTGCGGGGTCGAGTCGAAGATGGATGGCACCACCATGCCCGGTGAGCAAGGGCGGGCGCGCATGGTCGGCAGGCAGCGCCAACGGGGCCGGGAACGGCGTGAGCTGCTGAACCCAGTAGCGCGTCTGCTCTGCCATGGCGGGGCTGCGCACCCACTCCGACTGCCAAACGGAATAGTCGGCGTAGCTCAAGGGCAGGTCGGGAAGGCGATGCGGTCGGCTTTCCACTTCAGCGGCATACAGCTCGGAAAGCTCTTGGTACAGCAAATCGAATGACCAGCCGTCCCATACCAAGTGATGGAAGTGGATCGCGAAGACGTGATCGTTTGCCGAAAGCCGGTACAGGCACGCGCGATAAAGCGGTTCCCGGCCTAGTGCGAAGGCGCGCTCGGTGTTGGCATCGATGTCCTTCTTTAAGCTCTCCTGAGCCTGTACTGGACTTAGGTTGGATAGATCCACTTGGGAGAGTACCGTCGCTGGCACTGGCAGCACGCGTTGCTGGCCGGTCCCGTCATTGTTCTCGAACACGGTGCGCAGAACCTCTTGCCGCGTCACCAACTTGCGCACTGCACGCTCAAAGGCTGCCGAGTCCATAGGTCCCAACAGGCGGTGCGCCGAAGGAACGGTGTTCATTGAGGTGCCGGGAAGCAGATTCTCCAAGAACCATAGACGCTGCTGCTGCAAAGAAAGCGGCGCGACATCGCTCGCCTCAGTTCGGGGGCGCAGCGCCGGCACCGATTGCTCCAAGTGCTCCAAGTGCTCTGCACGTGCTGCCGCGACCTGGCTGCGCGTCGCGTTGGCGAGTTTGCGCGCAGTGGGATGGTCGAAGATTTGCTTCAGTCCAGGTCGTTGGCCCAGAAGCGGCTTGAGCAAACCGGCCAACTCGGCAGCGAGTAGCGAATGTCCACCTGCCTCAAAGAAGTTATCGTCCGGCCCCATGCTCGGCAGCTGCAACACCGTTCGGAAGTGGGCCAGAACCGCGTGCGCGAGGTCATCGGCGCGTTCTGTTTGAGGCAGAGAAGCCGACGTTGGCGTTGCATCTGAAGGGGCTGGCGATGCGAGCGCCTTGCGATTGACCTTGCCATTGGGAAGCAGGGGCAGATGCTGCACCACAAGCAATTGGCTGGGCAGCATGTACTCGGGTAAGCGAGCGCGCAGCTTGCGTCGAATCGACTCACGCTCTGGCGCGAACCCGCCTCGCGCTTCCACGTGCGCGACGAGTCGCTTGTCGCCATTGCTGCCTTCCTCGACGACGACTGCTGAACGCGCAATTTCGGGAAGGGCGTCCAGTGCGGCTTCGATCTCGCCCAGTTCAATGCGATAGCCGCGGATCTTGACCTGACTATCGATCCGGCCGTGATGCATCAGCAGGCCTGCGCTCGTGCGCGACGCAAGGTCGCCTGTGCGATAGAAGCGTGCCGTCTGGCCGTGTCCGATAGGCAGCGTGACAAAACGGTCGGCCGTGAGTTCCGGCAGACCGTGATAACCCTGTGCCAAACCCATTCCGCCGATCAGCAATTCGCCTTGCTGATCGAGGGCGCAGTCCTTGCCTTGTTCGTTGATGACCCGAATCTGCGTGTTTTCGATGGGGTGGCCGATGTGAATCGGCAAGGCCCCATCGCTGATTCGCGCAACCGTGGACCACACGGTCGTTTCCGTGGGGCCGTAGAGGTTCCAAAGCGTCACGCCTTTCGCCAATAGCGCTGTCGCCAACGCTGGCGTCAATGCTTCGCCGCCGCACAAGGCTTGAAATCCGGACGGGGGATTCCAGTCGCTCGTCAGCAGCAAATGCCAGGTGGTCGGCGTGCCTTGCAGCACATCGATGTTCTCTTGCACCAAGAGCCGTGCTAGGGCTTCGCCGTCCACCGCGTGTTCGCGATCGGCAATGACGGTGGTTGCACCCACGGTGAGCGGAAGAAACAGCTCGAGCACCGAAATGTCGAATGACAAGGTGGTGGTGGCGAGCAGTTTCTGGCCGGCCTTCAAACCGGGCTCTCGCGCCATGCTGGCGAGGAAGTTGCAGACCGCTGCATGACCCACCACAACGCCCTTTGGCTTACCGGTAGAGCCCGAGGTGTAGATGACGTAGGCCGCGGCATCATTCGCGGTAGGGACATTCAGCGACGAATTGGGCAATGCGTCGATCTTGGCGGCATCTGCATCGACCAACGCGCAGGGCGCCGAGTCAGTGAATCGCGCCGCGTGTTCCGAGTGAGCGACGATGAGGCCCAAGCCCGAATCATCCACCATGTGCTTCAGGCGTTCGGTAGGGAAGTGAGGATCGAGTGGCACATACGCGGCGCCCGCTTCCAGTACGCCGAGCAGGCAGGGAAGGAGATCGATGTTTCGGGTGAGGCACAGCCCCACGCGCTGACCCGGACGCACGCCCTGATTTCGCAGCCAATGCGCGATGCGGCGCGAGCGGTGGATGAGCTCGTCATACTTCAAGCTCTTGGTGTCGGCTCGCACGGCAACAGCGGCTGGGTTCTTCCGCGCTTGCTCCTCGACCATACCTTGTACGCGAGTGACACCGAGCTCCCGCCTGACGCCTTCAAGCAGACGAGGCTTCTCAGTTTCGGGCACTGCTACTGCCGATTCGCCTTCCAACATGGGCAGACCTGCCAACAGGCGCATGGAAACCATGAGCTTCTGCGCAATGCTGGTGATGCGTTCAGGGCTGATGAACTCGTTGCTGTAATGCAAGTCCAAGCTGAGCGTTTCGCCAAGATCGTGGAAGTTGAAGATCAGTTTGCCCAAGAGTCCCGGTTTTTCTCCCTCGCGAAGCTCGACTCGAGCAGGCGAAAAGGCTTCCAGCTTCACTTTCGGATTGAGGTTGAAGTACACGCCACTGAGCGGAGGGCGATCACCGCGGCTAGGCAATTGCATTGCCCGGGCAATGCGCCCTTGTGTCATGAGCGGGTGTTCAGTGGCATCCATGACCGCGGTTCGCAGCGTGGGCAACAAATCGGACGCGGAGCGACTGGCTGCGCCTCGGACGCGAAGCGGCAGGTCGAATACGGCATCGCACAACAAGGGGCCGTTCGACTCCAGTGATTGCCCCGCGTAAGGAAGACAAAGCACAAAGTCGTCGCGACCGGAGATGCCGCCAATGGTTTCCGCAACCGCCGAAAGCAGGGCCTGGAACAGCGTTGCGCGTCGGCCCTGTGCAACGGCACGAAGTGCTTGCGTTAGTGCCGCATCGAAGACGACGTGGCGCGTGGAGGCAGTGAATCGCCTCGCTTTCGGCGGCGCGATGTCACCAATTTGAAGTGCTTCTGGCGGCGAGGCCAAAGCAGACTTCCAAAACGCGAGATCGGCCTGGCCTTCCGCACCATCCATTCGTGCCCGGAGATTCTTGGCAAATCTGAAAGGCGATGCGGGCGCTGGCAGGCTCGCAGACTTGCCGTTGCACAAGGCCGAGTAGAGGCCGGCAAGTTCCTCAACGAAAACGCTGGCCGACCAGCCATCAAACGCCAAATGATTGGCAACCACATGGACCACGGCTTCGCGCTCGCCCATGCGATGCAAAACCACGCGAACCAGTCCAGCCTCACCAAGTGCGAAGGGCTGTTCAGCCAGGCTGGTCATCTCGCTCGCGAGTGCTCCAGCAGCGTCGCTCGATGCGCGGTGGTCGCAGCGCCTTGCGCTGGGCGGTTGCCCCGCCATGCGCATCTGCACGGGCGAATCGGCACCAAGCGCCATGCGGAAAGCATCGTGGCGGGCCATGACGGCGTCCAGCGCCTCACCCAGCTTAGGTACATCGACGTTGTCGAAGCGCAGGTCGAAAGTTTCAACCAAAGCACGCATCGCTTCGGAACTGAACTGAGCGGCCAGCCAGCGTTCTTCCTGGCCATGCGATAGACCACTGTTTTCCGCCTGAGGCTCGGATTTATCAGAAGCATCGCGTGGCGGCGTGGGCTGACCATCGCGACGCTTGATGAATCCGAGTGCTATCAATTCGTCGAGTGCCGCCAAGTAGATGTCGCCGATGCGGGAGATCTCTGCCTCGTGCATGGCCTCGGTCACGAAGTGGCCAAACTGCTCGTACACATGCAGGCCATGGAAGCGCGCGAGGTAGTAGAACAAGCTCACGTACTTTTCGCCGTCGTCCCAATGCAGGCGCCAGAGGCTAGTGCAGTGCACTGCACGTACCGGCGCATCGCGTTCAACAAACCCGGCATTCAAGCGAGCCACCAAGGCATCCGTGCGTCCGTTGAGTTCGGCGTACAACGCGGGGCCACGTGCTTGCAGGTGTTGCAAGGTGGCGTTGGCAGCGGCCAGCGCGAGCGGGTGGCGTACGAACGTGCCCGCAAAATAGGTGACACCCGCTTCCGGGAAGCTGGCATCGCCGAATTGCCAGAAGCCGCCATCGAGGGCGTCCATCCAGTGTGCAGAGCCACCGATAGCCGCGAAGGGCAGGCCGCCGCCAATGATTTTTCCGTAGGTGCAGAGGTCGGCGCGCACACCGTAGAACTCTTGAGCGCCACCGGGCGCCACTCGGAATCCGGTGACCACTTCGTCGAAGATCAAGGCGCAGCCCGCTTGGTCGGCGATGCCGCGCAACTGGGCGACGAACTCGCGCGGTTGCAATGTCGGATTCTTGTTCTGAATCGGCTCGATCATGATCGCAGCCAACTCGTGTGCGCGTTCGCGCAGCACCTTGAGTGAGTCTTCGCTGGCGTAGTCGAGCACCAGAATGTTCTCGACCGCATTGGCCAGAATTCCCGGCGCGGCAGCGAGAGATCGCAACTGCTTGGTACCACGCACAATGACTTCGTCAAAGATGCCGTGGTAGCTGTTGGTGAAGATAGCGATGGTCTTCCGGCCCGTCACGGTGCGGGCGATGCGCATCGCGCCCATCACCGCTTCCGAACCTGTATTGCAGAAACCGATGCGCGCGTGGCCGGTGATGTCGGACATGCGCCTCGCCACTTCAGCCGCGAGCGGGTGCTGCGGCCCAACTTCGATGCCGCGCTCGAGTTGCGCGTGCATGGCCTCGGTTACCACACGAGGTTTGTAGCCCAGAAGATTGGCGCCGAAGCACGAGAGCAAATCGATGTAGGTGTTGCCATCGAGGTCGGTGACGGTTGCGCCATCCGACGCTTCCGCCACGATGGGGTAGACCAAGTCTTTCCAAAGTGGATTGAATCCGGTGACCACACGGGGGTCCGCCATCAGTGCGCGGTTGGCTTGGCTGAACTGCCGGGAACGCCCGGTCTTCGCCAGATAACGAGTCGTGAAGTCGGCTATCCATGCCTGTTGTGCGCCACTCATGCCGTGTTTCGGAGCGAGCGTGATGCGCGCAGAAGCACCAAAAGGTTGGGCGTAGAGGTCCGGTGCGGGGGGCGCTTCAATCACAGGCTCATTGCGCACAACCGAAGGCGATGCCTCGGCCACGCTGCGTTGCGCGGTGGTGTTTGGAAAGGCTGGAACTGGCGATACCGTTTGCTGACCGCCTTGGTTGATCATGGCGAGTGTTTGCTGCATCAGCGCAAGTTGCTGACTCATCAGCCCCACGAGATCACCCTGCAAAGGTGCATAGGTCGATGCCGCTTGCGCGTTGCTCGCTGCAGGCGGCGCATAGGTCTGTGTGGCCTGAGAGGCCCTTGGTTCGGCAGCGAACTTCTCAGCGGAAAGTTGAGCGTTGAGAAGCTCCGCTAGTTTGTCGATGGTGTCCAGATCTTCCATCAAGCGGCGGAAGCGCAATTTCAGTCCGAAGACTCGCTCAATCTCAAGTGTGGCTTGAGTCAGGGTGAGCGAATCGAAATCCTGCTCGAGAAATGCGGTGTCAGGTGCCAGCTCACTGGCATCGCAGCCCGCAACATCGGCCATCAGGCTGCGCAGTCGAGCGTTGATTCGGGGCAAACGGTCGTCCATTAGAACCTCAGTCGACGCCATCACCTTGGCATCGAAGTTTTCAGCGGAAGGGGGGATGGTCGCGGAGGGTGAGGCACCAGTCGCAAACCAAAAACGCTCATCGGCAAAGGGATACGTCGGCAAGGGGGCGCGTGCGGTGTTTTTGGGCACACCCCAATCAAGCGTGGCACCGGAACACCAGAGATTGCCTAGCGCCTGCAGTGCATAAACGGACGCGTCGACCTGCGCGCTGGCGCTCGGTAGCAAGGCAATGCAACGCGGAGCTTGTCCCAGTGCATTGGGGTTGAGTCGCAGCAGCGCACTCAGCGCCTGACTCGGTCCCAAGTCAATAAAGACGGTGTCTTCTTTGGCCTGTTCTGCAGCAATTGCAGCGGCGAACTGAACCGGTTCGCGCACCTGCTGCGCCCAATACTGCGCATCGGTGGCCTGATCAGCGCGTAAGGCTTGGCCGGTAATGCACGAATACGTGAGTTGCTGCGGCTCACGCAGAGTCGACAATTGAAGCGCCGCACGCACGCGCGGAATCGCGGGTTCCATGCTGGCGCTGTGGAAGGCGTGGGAGACGCGAAGGCGCGTCAGGGCAACACCTTGGGCCTCACGCTCGTCACACCAGGCATCGAGTGCATCGCTAGGTCCGGCGACGACCGTGAGCTCCGGCGCATTGAAGGCCGCGATCTCGAGTTCCTTTGTCAGCAGCGGTGCTAGGGATGCGGCCGACATGCGAATGGCAGCCATGCCGCCCGGCGCTTGCGCCCACATGGCAGCGCCACGCACGCAAACCGCCCGCGCGGCAGTCGCAAGGTCCATCACCCCGGCGACGCAGGCGGCCGCGTACTCGCCAATGCTGTGGCCGATGAGCGCATCGGGCTTCAGGCCCTGTGCCAGCAGCCAGTGGGCCATCGCGTAGCCCATGCAAAAGAGCGCCGGCTGCGTATAACGCGTTTCGGTGATCAGTGCAGTGGACTGTTCCGATGCAGGCTGCAAAAGCAATGCGCCCACATCGACATCCAAATGGGGCGCGCATGCCGCAAT
>JAIXVL010000199.1 GCA_027483045.1 Lysobacteraceae bacterium | reverse complement strand
GGCCCAGCGCGGCCAAGGCGTGCGCCGCT
Source organism: Lysobacteraceae bacterium (assembly GCA_027483045.1). Classification (GTDB taxonomy): domain Bacteria; phylum Pseudomonadota; class Gammaproteobacteria; order Xanthomonadales; family Xanthomonadaceae; genus Silanimonas. Next base: position 4,594 of record JAIXVL010000199.1, on the reverse strand, counting down.
TGGGCGCCGCCCTTACTGGCAGCCGCCGCCAACTCCGCGTCGAGCACTTCGGCCTCGGCCGAAAGCGAGGACAGGCGTGCCTCAACTTGTGCGTGACGACGCTTGGTAGCGGAATCAACGGGCTTGTTGGGCTTGGCCGGAGGCGGCGCCTTCACTTCTGCCTTGCCCTCACGCACCGACCTGGCATTGGCGTTGTTGCCGCGTTGCTTCAGCCAGCTGGCGTAGGCGTCGAGATCTTCGTCGTAGGGCTCGACATGGCCATCGGCGACACGCACGTAGCGGTCGCACACCAAGCCGATCAGATGGCGGTCATGGCTGACCATCACGATAGCGCCATCGAAGTCGGCCAGCGCTTCGGCCAGCGCTTCGCGCATCTCGAGATCAAGGTGGTTGGTGGGCTCGTCGAGCAGCAAGACGTTTGGCTTCTTCCATGCAATCAACGCCAGCGCCAAACGCGCGCGTTCGCCGCCCGAGAAGCCGTCGATCACTTCAAACGCGCGGTCTCCGGGGAAATTCCAACGACCGAGGAAGTCGCGGAAATCCTGCACCGCCGTCATCGGCGCAATCATGCGCATATGGTCGATGGGCGTTTGACCTTCGTGCAGCGATTCCACCGTGTGCTGCGCGAAGTAGCCAATCACCAGATCGGGATGGCCGGTGCGCTCGCCGGAAAGCAAAGGCAGCTCGCCAACCAAACTCTTCACCAGTGTCGACTTACCCGCGCCGTTCGGACCGAGCAGACCCAAGCGGTCACCGGCCTCGATGGAGATAGAGAAGCCGTCCAAGATGCTGGAAACGGTGCCATCGTCGGCGCGATAACCGCACTGCGCATCGAGCAGTTGAATGAGCGTGGTCGGCTGCTTGAGCGGCACCGGGAAATCGATGCGCACTTCGCGCTCGGCACGCACCGCCTCGGTGCCCGCCAGCTTCGCCAAGCGCTTCATGCGGCTTTGCGCTTGCTTGGCCTTGCTGGCCTTGGCCTTGAAGCGGTCGATAAAGGACTGCAGATGCGCGCGCTCGGCCTGCTCTTTCTCAAACGCGATCTGCTGCAGGCGCAGCTGCTCAGAACGCTGGCGCTCGAACGCCGTGTAGCCGCCCACGTAATTCTTGGCCTTGCCTTCGTGCAGGTGCAACGTGTGCGTGCACAGCCCGTCCAGAAACTCGCGGTCATGCGAAATGACCAGCAAGGTGCCGGGGTAATTGCGCAGCCATTCCTCGAGCCACAGCACGGCGTCGAGATCGAGGTGATTGGTGGGCTCGTCGAGCAGCAGCAAGTCAGAGGGCGTCATCAGGGCGCGGGCAACGTTCAAACGAACGCGCCAACCACCCGAAAACTCGCCCACAGCCATTTGGTGCGTGCTGGCCGGAAAACCCAAGCCCGCCAGGAGTTTGGCCGCGCGCGCTGGGGCGTCGTAGCCGTTCACTTCAGCCAGCAGGGTGTGGGCCTCGGCGACTTTCTCGTAGTCCTCGGCCGCCATGGCGTCGGCTTCCATACGAATCGCGGCGTAAACCGCCTCGTCGCCGGACAGCACGAAGTCGAGCGCGGGGTCGGGCAAGGCCGGTGTTTCCTGCGCCACCGAGGCCATCCGCAGCTTGTTTGGACGGTCGATATCGCCCTTATCAGGCTCGATCTCCCCCCGAACAGCGGCGAAAAGGCTGGATTTGCCACAGCCATTTCGACCAACCACTCCCACCCGCCAGCCGGCATGCAGGGTCAGGTCAACATCAGAGAAAAGGAGGCGGGGCCCACGACGTAGGGCCAGGTTTTTGAAGGCGAGCATGCATGCATTGTACTCAGTGCCTCATGTCATCACGGCATTTCGACAAGCGTCGCTGCTTCCTTAACGTTACTGTCACTTATAACCACCGCCCGAGGATCGCCCATGCACCGTCCTGCCCTGCTTGCTTTTGCCATTGCCTCGGCGCTGGCCACCGCTCCACTGAAAGCCCAGAACACGCCTGCGGCTGCCCCGGAAGCGGAAGACGACACCAAAACTCTAGACGCGGTGGTCGTGACCGGTACCCGCGTGGCCGGCCGCTCGCGCAACGACACTGCCGCTCCGGTCGATGCCATCGGCGTCGCCCAGTTGGAGCGCACCGGTGCGCCCGAGATCAATCAGGCCCTTTCGGTGGCGCTGCCCTCGTTCAACTTCCCGCGCCCCGGCTTGGCCGACGGCACCGACACCATCCGCCCGGCCACTTTGCGCGGCCTGGCCCCGGACCAGACCTTGGTGCTAGTGAACTCCAAGCGCCGCCACTCGGCCGCGCTGGTGAATGTGAACGGCACGGTTGGCCGCGGCTCGTCTGCGGTCGACTTGAACACCATTCCCACCGCGGCGGTTCGCACGGTCGAAGTCCTGCGTGACGGCGCCTCGGCGCAATACGGCTCGGATGCGATTGCCGGCGTGATCAACGTACTGCTGCGCGAAGCAGATGACGGCGGCGGCGCGACGCTCAGCTACGGCCGTCGTGAAACCGAATACACGGTGCCGGTCGGCACCCCGCCCGCGGGCGCGACTTGGGCCGCACCGGCAAGCATTACCCGCGACCGCTCCGACGGCGCCACGACCACCGTGTCGGTGTGGAAGGGATTGTCGCTCGCGGGTGTGGGATTCCTGACCTTGAGCGCAGAGCGCAAGGATCAGGACCGCACCGAGCGCGGCGGTTACGACGTGCGCCAGCAATACCCGCGCATCGGCACCGCGTTCGACCCGCGCGAAAACACCATCGATCGCTTTAACGCTTGGTATGGCGAACCCGAGCTTGAGCAGACCACGCTGTTTGCCAATGCAGGCATCGACTTCGAAAGCGGCGCGCGCCTGTACGGCTGGGCCAGTTGGCAAGACCGGGACGCGCGTTCGGCCGGTTTCTTCCGCCCCGCGCAGGATGCACGCAACGTCATTTCGATTTATCCCAATGGCTTCTTGCCGATCATTGCGCCGGCGGTCACGGATGCCAGCGCCGCAGGCGGTGTGAAGTGGAACTGGGGTGATTGGGCGATGGATGCGTCGCTTGTTTGGGGCCGCAACGAGATGGACTTCGTTATCGAGAACACGCTCAACCGCTCCATTGGCCCGAGCAGCCAGACGAGCTTCCAAGCCGGCGGCTACGACTACAGCCAGACCGTGTTCAATTTCGGTGGCTCCACGGCCTATGAAAGCAACTTTGCTTCCGATCTGTACGTGAGCGCCGGTCTTGAAGCACGTACTGAGAACTACCGCATCTTCGCCGGCGAGCCCAACTCGTACATCAACGGCGGCGTGCTGTTGAATGGCGCACCGACGGCTTCTGGCGCCCAAGTGTTCCCGGGCTTCCGCCCCGCCAATGTGGTGGACGAGTCGCGCGAAGCCATCGGCCTTTACGTCGATGTCGAAACCAACCTCACCGAGAAGTTGTTGGGCTCCGCGGCCCTGCGCGCCGAGGACTACTCCGATTTCGGCAGCAACGTGACCGGCAAGGCTTCGCTGCGTTATGACTTCAGCGATGCCTTTGCTCTGCGCGGCTCGCTGCAGAACGGCTTCCGTGCACCGTCGCCGCAGCAGCAGTTCTTCACTGCAACGTCCACCAACTTCATCAACGGTGTGCCGTTCGACATCACCACCTTCCCGGTCGCGAATCCGGTGGCCGTGGCCTTGGGTGCGAAGCCGCTGGAAGCCGAAGAGTCGAAGAACCTGTCCTTGGGCGCCGTCATCAACTTTGGTGAGGCCTCGCTCACCATCGATGCCTACCGCATTGATGTGGACAACCGCATCGTGCTTTCCGAGAACCTGACGCAGGTGAGCGTGCGTAACTTCCTCACCGCGCAAGGCTTCATCGGCATCGGCGGCGGGCGCTTCTTCATCAACGGCGTCGACACCGAAACGCAGGGCGTGGACGTCGTGTTCACTGTGCCGTTTGAAACCGAAGCCGCGGGTCGCTTCGAGTTCACCGCACTGGGCAACTACAACGAAACCAAGGTCACGCGACTCCCGACCACGGCACCCATTTCCTCGATCGATCCGACCATTCGCCTGTTTGATCGCATCAATGTGCTGACGTTCGAGAAGGGCACGCCGAAGGATAAGTTCGGCGCCTCGGTGAACTGGACGCTTGACCGCTTTGGCGCCACCTTCCGTGCCACCCGCTACGGTGAAGTCTTGGCTCCGGGCACCACGCCGGCGAACGACTTCATTCTGTCGCCCAAGGTGTTGGTCGATTTGGAAGGCCGCGTGACCCTGTGGGATGGCTTGGATCTGGCCATTGGTGCAGAGAACCTGACCGACGAATATCCGGATGCGTTCCCGACCTTCCTGAACACCACCGGCAACACGCCGTTCTCGAACTACTCGCCGTTCGGTCGCTCGGGCCGCTTCATCTACGGCCGCGTCAGCTACAGCTTCTGATCGAAAAGGGCTCGCGCTTGCGAGCCTTTAGCTGAAAAGATCGCCCTGCATCGCCTCAAGCGCCGCGGGGCTTTCTTCTTTATGGACTTGAGGAGAAGCGGCACGCGCCTTCCGCTTCCGGCTGCCGTGCTTTAGAAGAACGCCACGCGACAATTCGCGCAGCGCGGGCTGACTCTGCCGCCACGACGTCACTTTCGCCTTGGCCTCGCGGG
>JAIXVL010000187.1 GCA_027483045.1 Lysobacteraceae bacterium | reverse complement strand
TGATGGAGCAGTTGAAGCAGGCCATCGAAAGTAGCGAAGCGCTCGCGCCGTTCAAAGATCAGCTGCTGATCGACATCACGCCTGAAGGCCTGCGCATCCAGATCGTGGATAAGCAGAACCGACCAATGTTCGATATTGGCAGCTTCCGTTTGCAGAGCTACACCATCGGCATCATCAATGAGCTCGCACCGTATTTGGGCAGCGTGCCCAATCGCATCAGCATCAGCGGCCACACCGATGTCACGCCGTTCTCCGGCGGCGACACCGGCTACACCAATTGGGAGCTTTCCGCAGACCGCGCCAACGCCGCTCGCCGCGCCTTGATTGGCGGCGGTTTGCCTGCAGAAAAGATTGCGCGCGTGGTTGGCGTGTCTTCAACGTCCTTGTTCGACAAAGAAAACCCGACCAATCCAATCAATCGGCGCATCAGCATCATCGTCATGAACAAGGCGACTGATGATGCCGCGATGCAAACCGATTCTGAGGCCCCCGCCGAGCCTGAGGCCGGCACCGAAGCAGCGCCTAGCCCAGCAGGTGCCGAAGGCGAAGCACCCGCCGCAGGTGAAGCGCCGCCCGGTCTTCCTGCTGACGCTTCCGCACCCAGCACACAAGCCTAAGTGAACGCCCGCGCTGAGCGGGCCGCGCCCTGCGACAATAGGCGCATGCAGATTGGCCCCTACTCCATTGCACCGGGCGTGGTGCTGGCCCCCATGGCAGGCGTCACCGACAAGCCCTTTCGCATGCTGTGCAAACGCATGGGTGCGGGTCTGTGCGTGTCGGAAATGACCACCAGCGACCCGCGCTTCTGGAACACGCCGAAATCGCTGCGCCGCATGGATCACATTGGCGAGCCCGAACCCGTCTCTGTGCAGATTGCCGGCACCGAGCCTGCGCAGTTGGCCGAGGCAGCACGCTACAACGCGGCGCACGGCGCCGAGCTCATCGATATCAACATGGGCTGCCCGGCCAAGAAGGTCTGCAATGTGGCGGCGGGCTCGGCGCTTCTGCGTGATGAGCTTCTGGTCGCGCGAATTCTGGAAGCCGTGGTCGCCGCGGTGGATGTGCCGGTAACGCTGAAGATTCGCACCGGCTGGTGCCGCGAGACTCGCAATGCACTCCGTATCGCGCACATCGCGGAACAAAGCGGCATCGCTGCACTCACGGTGCATGGCCGCACGCGCAACGACTTCTACGAAGGTGAAGCCGAGTACGCCACCATCGCCGCGGCGAAGGCCAGCGTGCGCATTCCGGTCATTGCCAATGGCGATGTCGATTCACCGCAGAAGGCGCGCGCCGTGCTCGATGCCACGGGCGCCGATGCCGTCATGGTGGGGCGTGCGGCACAAGGAAGGCCGTGGATTTTTCGCGAGATCGCGCACTTTCTTGCCACCGGCGAAACGCTCGCACCACCGTCCATTGCCGAGGTGCGCGACATCTTGATCGGGCACCTCGAGCATCTGCATGCGTTCTATGGCGAACCACAGGGCGTGCGCATCGCGCGCAAGCACTTGGGTTGGTACGCCAAAGAACAACCCGATCACGCGGCATTTCGGAGCGTGGTGAATGCCGCCGAGAACGCCGAAGCGCAACTCGCGCTGACCCGCGATTACTTCGATTCGCTGATTTCCGGCGCAGTCCAGATGCGCTCCCACAGCGTGTTGAGCTGACCTTCGCGAACGCGCGGCTGATCAATCTGGCGATTGTCGCCCGCCACCCACACGCCGCCTTCCATGCGCGCGACCGCGTGGCTAAAAAAGAAATCCGGGTGCTGGCCCATGCGCAAATCCGCCATGACCAGCTCGCCATCGCGAACATCGGCGCGCTGAAAACCATGCGAGAACCACATCAGGCGCTGCACCGCCCAAAGGCCTGATGTTTGCTCCAGCAAGTCACGATCAAATGCGTGAGCGTCAAACTGCATCGGCCCGGAATCCGCCACCAAGGAACGTTGGCCTTCCAGATACCCCTCAGGCGTCAGCACTAACACACGCCACAGGAGCGTGTTGAAGGGCGTGGCCACCACCAAACGTGGCGCGTCGGCATTCACTGCTCCGCGCAAGGTCTGCGCCGCAATGCTGTGCACCCACGCCTGTGCGGCAAGGCTCCAGGCCAAGTACAAGGTGCTCACACCCAAGCCCAAAGACAGCGCGACGAACCCGCGCAAGGAAGCACCAGAAAACGCAGCCACAAGAACGGCAAGCAACAAGGGCAGCGTGTAAAGCGGATCGATGATGAACATGCTGCCGCCCATCACCGGCGGCGTGGTGAGCGGCCAAAACAACTGCGTGCCATACACCGTGAAGCTGTCGAGCAAAGGGTGTGTGAGCAGAGGCAAAGCGATGACAGCGAGCCACGCCCACGGCGCCTCACGCACAGGCGCCCAACGCCATCGCAACAGCGCAAAAAGCAGCAGCGAGAGCCCCGAGAGCACAAACAGCGAGTGACTGAACCCGCGATGGAAGGTCATGTTGCTCACCGCATCGCCGTAGTCGATGAGCACATCCAGATCGGGCAAGGTACCCAAGGTCGCGCCAAGCAGCAGGGCCTTGCGACGATGCTGCGCAGGGGCGACGACGCCGGCAATCGCCGCGCCAAGAACGAGTTGAGAGACGGAATCCATAGCGCAAAGCGTGCCGAAACAGACGTTGCGCGTTTGTGATTGCGTGCCCTTATGCGGCTTCGGGCATCGTTACCGGCACGTTTTGCGCAGGTACAGGCATCGCGACGCTGCGAGGCTCCAGTCGCTGCAGCGTCTCGTTGCGATGGTTGACCAAGCGCAGGGTGCCGTCGCGGTCCTCGACCAGGGCCGTCAGGCTTTCCACCCAGTCACCGTCGTTGGCGTAAATGATGCCGTCGCGCTCGATCAAGGCCGGGCGATGGATGTGGCCGCACACAATGCCGTCCAATCCGCGGCGGCGAGCATCGGCCAGACCCGTATCGATGAAGCGCCCGATGTAACGCTCGGCAGCACCGCTCTGCCGCTTCAAGAAATCAGCCAACGACCAGTAGCGCAAACCCAAGCGACGGCGCAGCCCATTGGCCAAGCGGTTGCCGGTGAGGATGCGCTCGTACAGCCAATCGCCTAGCTGGTCATGAAAGCCGCCGAACTGGGTGACGCTGTCGTAATCATCGCCATGCACCACGAGTAACCTGCGCCCATCGGCCGTGGTGTGGATCAAGCGCCGACGCACACTCATTCGCGGCAGCACCAAGCCGCAGAAGCGGCGAATCGGTCGATCGTGGTTACCGGGCACGTACACCAACTCGGTGCCGGCAGCGCGCAGGCGATGCAAGGCTTCGACGACATGATTCTGCGCGTGGCCCCATGCCGCCCGCTTGGCCGACATCCACCACAGATCAACGATATCGCCCACCAGATAAAGCCTGTCCACCTTCAGGCGCGCCAAGAAATCAGCCAGTTCCTGCGCATGGCAGTGCGCCGAGCCCAAGTGCACGTCGGAAATAAAGGCCGAGCGCAGACGCGGCGAGTCAGGAACCAAGTGCAGATCCACGTTTGCAGCAGTCATGCGGCAGCCTCCGTTGGTCCGTTAAGTGACTTCGGCGAATCGTTTTCGGTGCCGGCGATATAGCGTTGAAACTTCTTGGGCTTGATGCGATGCAGATCCACTTCGATCAAGCCATCCACGCAGTTGGCGAAATCCGGGTCCACGCCGAAGGCGAGGAAGCGCGCGCCACCCGGCTCGCAGAGTTCGGTGTACTGCTTGTAGAGCACCGGCACCTTCGCGCCCAGAGCGTCCAAATTGGCGCGCAGAAGTTTGAAGCTTTGATCAGCGTCGAGGTGGCGGTAACACGGCGCCTCGCCAAGAAACTGGAAGGGCTGCTTCGCCACTGCTCGGCCAGAGTTGTCACCAAAATGCTGGCCGTAGTACGCCACCAGTTGCTCACGTGCGGCGATGGGCAGATCCGCACTAATCGACACGGGCCCGAACAGATACCGAACCTCCGGGTGCGCGCGCAGATACGCACCGATGCCGAGCCACAGGTAATCCAAGCTGCGCGAACCCCAGTGAGCCGGGGCCACAAAGCTGCGCCCCAACTCCATGCCTTCGGAGGCATGCGCGAGCGTTTCGGCGTTGTAGCTGAACAGGCTGGCCGTGTAGAGACCCTTCAAGCCGCGCGTGGCCAGCACATCCGCGCCGCGACACACGCGATACGCGCCGGCCACTTCTAGGCACTCCGCGTCCCACAGCACGATGTGCTCGTACCAGGTGTCGTAGGTATCCACGTCGAAAGCGCGTCCCGTACCTTCGCCCACCGCGCGGAAACTCATCTCGCGTAGGCGGCCTAGCTCGCGCAGCAAGGGAGAATCCGTGCTGACGCGGCCCACGCGGATCTGCTTGCCATCCGGCGTTCTGCCCAGTTCGCGGAAGCGCATGATCTCGGCGCGCAATGCGGCGCGATCCACTGCGTGCGCCAAAGGTGCCGGATCGGGTGGCGCGGTTTCGCGACGCGTGCCGATGGCTTGCAAGGCTTGGCGAATCGAGGCCAAAGCGGACGCCGCCTTCGCACCGGCTTGCAGCTTGCGCGGCATGCCCACGCGAATATCAATGCGCAGACCTTTCGACTTGAACATCTCGCGCGGCAACAAGGCGGTGCCGATGGGGCGATAGAGCGCCGAAAGCCCGTAGAACAGTGCCGAGTTGCGCGCCTTCATGCGTACCGGTAGCACGGGTGCATCGGCGTCGCGCGCGAACTTCACGAAGCCCGCTCGCCAGTGGCCGTCTTCCACGCCGCGCCACGACAAGCGCGAGACTTCACCGGCAGGAAACACGATCACCGCTTGCTCGGCTTCCAAAGCCTCGGAAACCGCGCGCAGGCTTTCGGCGGAAGGGCGGCCGCCCAGAATGCGCACGGGCAGCAACAAGTCGCGAATGCCCTCAAATTCCATCAGCAAATCGTTGGCCAGAATGCGTACGTCGCGGCGCACGGTACCCACCAGATGCAGCAGTGCCAGCGAATCAATAGCGCCCAGCGGGTGGTTGGCCACAATGATGACGCGCCCCGTTTGCGGAATGCGCGAGCGCTCCACGTGGTCCACGGTGTAGCGCGTGCCGAAAAACTCCAGCCCTGCTTCAACAAAGTCGAAGCCGGTGCGATGAGCGTTCTGCTCCAGCCAAGCGTTGATGGCGTCTAGGCGCGCAAAGCGGCCCAGCGACTGCACCAGCATCTGCGTGAGAGCGGCACGGCGGCCACGAAACCAGTGGGGATAGCGTTCTGAAAGTCGTTGCTCGAGCTGGATCACCAGACAGGGCTCCGCGGTAGTTCCGCGCATGCTGGCCGCGTTCGGCGACGTCACCATGGCAGCCGCGTTTCATTGCCATGACAGGCCAGAGCAGGTCGCGCTCGAAGCCATGGCCTTAACCAACGGCAACGCGACAACGGCCAAGATGCGCCGACGGCCGATGGGGTGTATCATCCGCCGCCCATCTTTCCATCCGAATCAAAGGATATAAGCCGAAATGAGCAGCTACCTCTTCACCTCGGAATCGGTGTCAGAAGGCCATCCGGACAAGATCGCCGACCAGATTTCCGACGCCGTGCTCGACGCGATCCTCGCGCAGGACACCCGCGCCCGCGTCGCCTGCGAGACCATGGTGAAGACCGGTGCGGCCATCGTCGCCGGCGAGATCACCACCACCGCTTGGGTCGATATCGAAGCCCTGGCGCGCAAGGTCATCAACGACATCGGCTACAACAATTCGAACGTGGGCTTCGACGGCCACACCTGCGCCATCATCAACATGATTGGCAAGCAGTCGCCCGACATCAATCAAGGCGTGGACCGCAAGAAGCCCGAAGAACAGGGCGCTGGCGACCAAGGCCTGATGTTCGGCTACGCCTGCGACGAAGCGCCGGAGTTCATGCCCGCCCCGATCTACTATTCGCACCGTTTGGTGGAGCAGCAGGCCAAGGTGCGCAAGAACGGCAAGCTCAAGTGGCTGCGCCCGGACGCGAAGTCGCAGGTCACCCTGCGCTACGACGGCAATAGCATTCTCGGCCTCGACGCCGTGGTGTTGTCGACGCAGCACGACGAGGGCGTGAAGCAGAAGGACATCATCGAAGGCGTCATCGAGCACATCTTCAAGCCGGTGCTGCCGAAGGAGTGGCTGGCCAAGCTGCCGAAGTCGAAGATGCACATCAACCCGACCGGCAAGTTCGTGATCGGTGGCCCGGTGGGCGACTGCGGCCTGACCGGTCGCAAGATCATTGTCGACTCGTACGGCGGCATGGCTCGCCATGGCGGCGGCGCGTTCTCGGGCAAGGACCCGTCGAAGGTTGATCGCTCGGCCGCTTACGCTGCCCGCTACGTGGCCAAGAACATCGTGGCTGCCGGCTTGGCGCGCAAGTGCGAAGTGCAGGTGTCGTACGCCATCGGCGTGGCCGAGCCGACCAGCATCTCGGTCACCACGTTTGGTACCGGCGTGATCGACGACGCGCAGATCGAGAAGCTGATCCGCGCGCACTTCGACCTGCGTCCTTACGGCATCACCAAGATGCTCGACCTGCTGCACCCGATCTACCAGGACACCGCCAGCTACGGCCACTTCGGTCGCAAGCCGAAGGACGTCACCTACACCGACGGCGCGGGCAAGAAGCACACCGCCACGT
>JAIXVL010000235.1 GCA_027483045.1 Lysobacteraceae bacterium | reverse complement strand
CAACACACCAACAACAACACTCGAATGGCGCTCAGGGGGGTGGCTCCAAAAGAATCGTGAACTCGAATCGCACCGCGTCCTTGACCGTGAATCGGTAAGCCTGCATGCCGAAATCGCGGCGGCTGACTTCACCGCTCACGTGCAAAGGGCATCCATAGCCGACGTCAACGCAAGCGGCGGGTGCGAGCCGGAATTCTACGGGGCGCTCGCGCCCACGCAGCATCAAGCGACCGCGCAAGGGGCCGCCCCCGTTCAGCTGTTGCAGTGGAAAGGGAGCGGAGACAAAACGCACTTGCGGATGCGCTTCGGCATCGAGAAAAGCGGGCGAGCGTGTGAGTTTGGCGAGCCATTCGGGGCCGTCGTACACCACGGCGGAGGCATCCAATTCGACGCTCACTTCGCAGTCGCCATCGTCCAGCAAACGAAAGGCCCCCTTCACCTCAGAAAAGTGACCTTCGGCGCGGATAGGCAGCCGCACGCCCACCGTAAAGCGCGCAGTCGATGCTTTGGGGTCAAAACGGCCTGGGCAAGCCGAATGCGTGGGTTTAGGCACAGTGGTGGCATGGGCAGGGGGCAGCGCAGGCGTGGCGAGCAGCCCAAACGCCAGCGCCACCCACCACACTCACGGCCACCAAAATTGCGTCAGCGTGCCGATTCCGGGTTCGAGCGCAGCGCCAGGCGGCAAGCTGAGTACCGCAATACCGCCCGTGGGCATGCCACGGAAATCACCGCTTTGGCCGGAGTGAAGCAAGGCGGCGGTCTGCTCGAAGCCGGGGTTGTGGCCGACCATCAGCACGCGATCCACTTCGGCATGCTCATCCAGCACCGCCATCAAGGTGCCGGGCAGCGCTTCGTAAATGCGCGGCTCATAACGCACATCGGTGTAGCCCAAAACCTCGAGCGCGCGCTCCAAGGTTTCGCGCGTGCGCTTGGAGGGTGAGCACAGCACCCGCGTGGGTCGCAGATCGTGCGCCTTCAGCCACTGCGCCGCCGCGTCGGCTTCGGCATGGCCGCGCACGGAAAGGGGTCGCTCGGCATCGCTTTGGCCCGGAGCAACGGGCTCGGCGTGGGCATGACGCAGCAGGATCAGTTCGCGCATGAGAATCCTTTAGGAGTGTTTCTTCAGCCAACGCAGCAAGGGCGCGAAGTCGTCTTGGTGACTGCGCATCTGTTCGGAACGGTAGTCGAATACGGAGCGGCCCAGTGCGGCCAACAGCACATAGCCCTGCGAGTCGCGCAGCTGCGCCACCAGGGGGTAAGGCCAAGCCTGCAACTGTTCGACGGCTTGTTGGCTGATCTGGGTCCAAGCCTTGATGCGGTTGGCGACCAAGGCCACCGGCAATTTTCCCTTCTTGATGCGCGGCACGGTCGCCAAGGTGTTCAAGAACGGCACCGTGGCTTCAAGGTCGATAGCCGAAGGCAGAACCGGCACCAGAACGGCGTCGGCCAGCTCGAGGAAAGGCTCAAGATCATCAGCCATCGCGCCGGCAGGCGCATCGATGATCACGCGCTCGGCGTCTTCGGGCAGGTGTTTGCGGAAGGCCCGCGAATGGCCGTTTATCGGCAACACCGCGGCATCCATCTCGGCGCGCTTTTCGCACCAGCGCGTCGAAGAACCTTGTGGGTCGGCATCGACCAGAACGGTGCGCTTCCCGGCGGCGGCAAAGTGCCCGGCTAACTGCGTGGAGAGCGTGGTCTTGCCCGCGCCACCCTTCGAACTTGCGACCAGAATCGTGTGCATGGCACCACCGCCTAAGGAACGCTGGCCCGACTGTAGCAAGCCGCCCGCACAACCGGTAAGGGAGATGCGGGGGCTTGATGTCGGTAACGCGTTAGCCGGCCGTCCACTCGCCCTTTGATGTCCCTTGGCAGAGTTTTTGCGCGGCAGCAGCACCGCCGTAGAAATCCGACGCGAAGTGGGTTCGAACCCGAACCGTGTTGCCCGGCATGGCCACTGCGATGGCAAGGCAGCTGCCCAAGCGCCCCTGCGTGCTGCAAGCAGCCGGGGAATACACCTGGCCCGGACCCACGCAGTAGGACTTGGCCTCGGTAGCGGTGATCTTGTCACCGAAGGTTTCCGAGCACATGCCCACTTTGGGTGTGTCGCAACTGCCGGTGCCCTCCAGAGCAGGCTCCACCCCGGCAAGAGGCGCAGCGTCTGTTGGTGGAAGGCTTGCCGCCTCCGCAGGTGCGGGCGCGACCGCGGCCGCGGGTTCGGCCTCGACCGCCTTTTCGCTGCATGCGCTCAAAGACACAAGAAGCAGCATCGCGATGAATCCGCGTGTAGCGGCAGCAAAAGTGGCCATGAGCGTGCTCCTGTGGGTTGGGCAGAGATGGGCAGAGTAAGCGCTAGCAGCACCCGGCAGCAGAAACGCCGCCGTACACTGCGGCCCTGCTCTCCACGGCTCTACACCCGGAATGCCCACCCACGACCTCAAGGACCTGGCCGCGCTGGTGCGCGCCGGAACGCCACTCATCCTCATCGAGACGCCGGAAGAGCCGCGTGTCGTCGAGCTGTTCCGCGGCCTGTTGGCCGAACTGTTCCGTCCGCTGTACCGCTGGACGATCACGACGGGCCTCGTGCGCCTGGACATGGACTTGGAGCAGGAAGAGCGCGGCGGCTCCGACGCGAGCAGCGCCCTGCGCGCCATGGCCGGCCACACCCAGCGCGGCCTGTACCTGCTGCTCGATTTCCACCCCTACCTCGGCTACGCCAGCCACCAGCGCCAGCTGCGCGAACTGATGCAGGCCGAGAACGGCGTGCAGCACACGATCGTGATGGTGGGCGGCAAGATCGAGCTGCCGCCCGAATTGGAATCGCGCGCAGTGCGCTTCTCGCTGCGCCTGCCGGACGAGAAGGCGCTGCGAAAGATGGTGCGCGACGAACTGCTGGCCTATGCCCGCGAACACGGCGGTAAGCGCGTGGTGGTCGATCCTGACACCGAGGTCGCGCTGGTGCGCAACATCAAGGGCCTCTCGATGGTCGATGCGCAGCGCATCGTGCGGCAGTTGATCTTCGATGACGGCGTGCTGGATGCCAGCGATCTGCCTCGGCTCGGCAAGCTGAAGTTCGAGCTTCTGAACAAGGGCGGCACGCTGCAGTACGAACCCGACACCACGAAGTTCAGTGATGTGGCTGGCCTGCGCAAACTGAAGCGCTGGGTCGAGCAGCGCGGTGCAGGCCTGCGTGGCGAACCGCTGCCGCCGGGATTGGATTCGCCGCGCGGCATTCTGCTGCTGGGCGTGCAGGGCTGCGGCAAGAGTCTAGCCGCAAAAGCCGTGGCCGGCGGCTTCGGCGTGCCACTTCTGCGCCTCGATTTCGGCGCGCTCTACAACAAGTACCACGGCGAAACCGAACGCAATCTGCGCGAGTCGCTGGCCTCGGCCGAACAGCTCGCGCCCTGCGTGGTGTGGATCGACGAGATCGAGAAGGGCTTGGCGTCATCGACCAGCGACGATGGCGTTTCCAAGCGCGTGCTCGGCAGCTTCCTCACGTGGATGGCGGAGCACAAAAGCGGCGTGTTCCTCGTGGCTACCGCGAACGCCATCGACCAACTGCCGCCCGAGCTGCTGCGCAAGGGCCGCTTCGACGAAATCTTTTTTGTGGATTTGCCGAAGCCCGACGTGCGCGAAGCGGTGCTGGGTTTGCACTTGAAGCGACGGAAAGTGAATGTGGGCGGCTGGGATTTCGCGCCACTGGTGCAAGCGAGCGAAGGGTTCTCCGGCGCAGAAATTGAACAGGCCGTGGTCAGCGCGCTCTACGCCGCGCATGGTGCGGCTGAGCCGATGGAAGCAAAGCATGTGCTGCAGGAGATGCAGAACACGAAACCCTTGAGCGTGCTGATGGCCGAGCAGGTGAATGCGTTGAGGGAATGGGCGAGTACGAGGACAGTGGCGGCGGATTGAGAAGCCAACACTCTCGGCTATAGTCAGGATCACCCACCTACTTACCACCACAACGCCGTTGGGGCACCGCGCTGATGAGTGACTTCGAGTACGTCTTCACCTTCTACAGCGTCATGTTGGGCCTCGCTGCAGCCAATGTCGCAACGGGTTTTGCAGACATGTGGCGCGACCGTCGCGCGGTTGAGGTTGGTTTTTGCACCCCGATGCTCGCGGCGATTGTGTTGATCGCCACGATGAATCTCTGGCTCCGCTTCTGGAGCAATTGGTCCGGCGTAGAGGTGGGGCCCTGGCAACTCATCACTCTGGTCGCCTTCGCGCTGCCCATGGTGTTTCTGAGTCGCGCCATGTTTCCGCCTGCAGGCGGTGAAATGTCGCTTGAGACGCACTTTTTCGCTCATCGCCAGGTCTTGCTGTTGGCACTCGCCGCCACCCCGGGCTCCTCGATCCTCTGGTACGTGGTGAACGGAAATCTCACCACGGATTGGCCTTCGATCTGGCTGATGGTGCGGTTCCTGTTGCCCCTGGCTCTCATCCCATTCAGCGGACGCAACGTCAATCGCGCGGGCTTGGTCGCAATCGTTGCTTGGGTTCTCGTGGGGCTCTTCCGATGAGCGCGTTCGAGTTCTACTTTGGTTTTTTTGGCCTGATCCTCGGCATCGCCGTGGCCAATGTGGGCATTGGTTTTGGAAAGCTGTGGCGCGCGCAAGAGACCACAAAAGTTGGCGTCTGCTTGCCCTTGCTTGGCGTCTGGTTGCTGAGTCATGCCGTGTTGAACTGGCTGTTTGCTTGGAGCGCGCTGCAGAGCGTTCCCATCGACCCGACCACCTTCATCATCGGCATGTTCGTCGCACTGCCCTATGTCGTGGTCAGCACGGTCATGTTCCCTGACGATGCTGATCGTCACGCATCGCTTGACGAGTTCTACATGGCCCACTCTCACGTCGTGATGATCGCCATGATGGTGCCGACGACCGCGGGCACCATCGCGTATCTGGGCTACGGCGGGAGCTACACCCCGGAACAGGTCGTTGAACGTTTCGTGGTGATCTATCTGATTCCCGTGGTGCTGATCTTCTGGAAGAACCTCTGGGCCCATCGGATCGGCTTGGCGTTGCTTTCCGCGCTCGTGATCTGGTGGATGTACTGAGAAGGCGCCTTTGGAGCAGTACCGTGCGTCAGGGCCGACGGGAGGCGCGCGCGCAACGTCTTCAGCGACGATAAGACCGGAGCTCGGCGCTCACCGGATCCACAAAGCCCACGCTCTTCGCCACCAACTGCAGCGGGGACTCAAAATCGCCCGCTTCCCGATAACGCAACTCGGGATACCACGGATCATTCCGAATCGGCGCACCCAAAGACGCCATATGTACCCGGAGCTGGTGCTTCCTCCCGGTGACCGGCTGCAACGAGTAACGCCACCACGCGTCTCCGCGCTCGATCACCTCGATGCGCGTTTCGCTGTTTGTCTCGCCCGCCACTTCACGCATGCGGAAGAAGGGTTCGCCCGGCACCAAGCGACTGCGATGAACGCGCGGGAATTCGAGGCTCGGTAAGGGCGGCGCAATCGCTTCGTAGGTCTTCTCGATGCGTCGCTCGGGAAACAAGGCTTGGTACATCGCTCGTGTTTTCGGATTGGTGGAGAACAGCACCAGCCCGGCCGTCTCGCGGTCGATGCGGTGCAGGGCCACCAAGTCGGCGTTGCCGGTACGGCGGATCAAGCGCGCAAGCAGCGTTTCGCGCACGTGCGCGCCGCTGGGAATCACCGGAAGAAAGTGCGGCTTGTCGGCGACGAGGAGATGCTCGTCAAGGTGCAGCACGGTCTCTTCAAACGGGATGTGCGGCTCGTCCGCCACTTCGCGGTAGTAGTACACGTCAAGCCCCACTCGGTAGGGCGTATCGGGCGCAAGGACATGCCCGCCGTCACCCAGCACCCGGCCGCGGGCGAAACGATCCATCCACACTGCACGCGACACCGCGGGGAAATGCGCGCACAGACCTTCCAGCAGCGAAGGCCAGTCACCCGGCGGCAACTGCAGCGTGCTGGCCGGTAGGCCGTCGATGACGGGTGGGCGGTGACGCACGCTCACGGCACCACCGCCGCGCGCCGCAGCGCGTTCAGTACCCCGCCGCCTGCCCGTCCTTGCGGCTCTCACTGGCGCCCACCCAGCCGCCCTGCGGGTTCTTCATGATGGCTTGGTAGCCGCCGTATGGGCCGTCGGCGAACTCCACCGCGTGACCCTTGCGCATCAGGCCGCGGATGGTCGCGTAGTCGAAGCCTGTTTCGAGCTGCACGACGCCGCCGTCGCTCATCGGCGTTACTGCGCCCACGGGCTCATCGCTGCCGTCGTGATGCAGGCGCGGCGCGTCGCCGGCCTCCTGCAGATTCATGCCGAAGTCGACGAGGTTCATCACGATCTGCACGTGGCCCTGCGGCTGCATTGCGCCACCCATCAGGCCGAAGCTCACCCAGGGCTGGCCGTCCTTCGTGATGAAGGCCGGGATGATGGTGTGGAAGGGCCGCTTGCCCGGCGCGTACTCGTTCGGGTGGCCGAGCTTCAGGGAGAACTGCTCGCCGCGGTTCTGGAAGATGAAGCCGAGGCCCGGAGGCGTCATGCCGCTGCCCATGCCGCGGTAGTTGCTTTGGATGAGCGAAACCATCATGCCGCTGCTGTCGGCGGTGGTGAGGTAGATGGTGTCGCCTTCGTCGAGCGAGGGCGGCGTGCCGGGCGCGACGACGGTTTGTGCGCGATTTGGATTAATGCGCGCGCGCTGCGTGTTTGCATATTCGTCCGAGATCAAACCGGCCACTGGCGTGGCCACAAACGCCGGGTCGGCGTAGTAGCGCGCACGGTCGGCGAAGGCGAGTTTCTTGGCTTCGGTCAGCAAGTGCAGATGCTCCGTGCTGCCGAACGCGATCTTCGAAAAATCGTAGCCTTCGAGGATCTGCAACATCTGCAGCGCGGCAATGCCCTGCCCACTCGGCGGCAGCTCCCACACATCGACGCCGCGGTAGTTGACGCTCACCGGCTCGACCCATTCACCCTTGTGCGCCGCAAAGTCAGCTGCGGCGAGGAAGCCGCTGTTCTCCTTGAAGTAGGCCTCCACAATCTTCGGCAGCTCGCCTTCGTAAAAACCGGCGCGGCCTTGGTTGGCGATGCGCTCCAACGTGCGGGCGAGGTTCTCGTTCTTCCACGTCTCACCCGTTCGCGGCGCGCGGCCGTCGATGGTGAACTGCTCGCTAAAGCCTTGGAATTGGCTCAAGCGCGGGACGGAAAGATTCCAGTAGTAGGCGATGGTCTCGTGCACCGGGTGGCCATTGCGCGCGTAGTCGATGGCAGGCTGCAGCACCTGCGCCATCGGTATGCTGCCGAAGCGGCCATGCAGCGCGAACCAGCCGTCCACCGCACCCGGCACCGTCACCGGCAGCGCGCCATGCGAAGGGATGAGCGCCATCTTCTGCTCATCGAAGTACGCGCGCGTCAGGCCCTGCGGCGAGCGCCCCGAACCGTTGTAGCCATAGAGCTTCTTTGTTTTCGGGTCCCAAACGATAGCGAACAGGTCGCCACCAACGCCGTTGCCCGTGGGCTCCATCAGGCCGATGGCCGCATTCGCTGCGATGGCCGCATCGACCGCTGTGCCGCCGCGCTTCATCACATCGAGTGCCACCTGCGTGGCGAGCGGGTGCGAGGTGGCGGCCATGACCTGCGGCGCGTAGACCTCGGAGCGCGTGGTGAACGCCGGGCCGTTGATGCGGTCGGCGGCGCTGACGCCGCTCGCGAAGACGAGGGCGGCCAAAGTCGGCGCCATCCAGTAGGCTTTCGTGGTCATTGTCTTCTCCGCGTGCGTCATGGCCCAGATTTCCCCAATGTTTGCGATTCCCACGGCCACGGCGCAAATGCCGGATGCCGAGGCCTTGAATACCGAATTGCGCGCCTTGTTCATCGAGCGCGAAGCTCAGGGGCCCAAGTATGCCAACCCCAACCCCTACACCGTGCGCAACCCTGAGCTGTTTGAAAGCCACTTCGATCTGTTCGATTGGCCCGAGACCTGCGTGCAGCGTTTGGCGCAGTTCTGCATGAGCGAGTTGTCGCAGACCGTGGCGCAGTTAAGCGGCTTGGATGTGGTGGCCATGCGACGAATGCAGATTGCCACCGATGCATGGTTCCACATCACGCGCCGAGGCGGTTTCTTTGGCGTGCATAACCACCCCATGGCCTCGTGGTCAGGCGTGTATTGCGTCTCTCCCGGCCAGCACGACAGCAGCTACCCGGAATCCGGGCGCCTGTCCTTCGTGAACCCCAATAGCTTGGCGGGCATGTACCTCGACCCGGCGAACGCACAGGTGCGCATGCCATTCGGCTTCAGCAATTACGCTTTCGACTTGAAAGCGGGCCAGCTGGTGCTCTTTCCTTCGTGGGTTCAGCACTACGTCTTGCCCTTCCAGGGCGAAGGCGAGCGGATCACCGTGGCGTTCAATTGCAGTTTCCGTTGAGGGGCAAGGTCTGCCTTCACGATCCATAGGCGGCAAGGCCGTGCACGGCGGCCCGTCATTCGTCGCCACGGAGCTATAATTCCGAGTCTTTGCTCGAACGCCTCCGAGGCCCCGATGTCTGCCGTGCTGCCCCCCGCCCTTGATCGCCCCGCGCTCGACAACGAGTACACCCTCGATCACAAGTACACGCGCGGCGAAGGCCGCATCTACCTCTCGGGCGTCCAGGCCCTGGTGCGCCTGCCGCTGATGCAGCAGATGCGAGACCGCGCGGCGCAGCTGAATACCGCCGGTTTCATCTCGGGCTACCGCGGTTCGCCGCTGGGCGGCTTCGACTTGGAGCTGTGGAAAGCCCGCAAGCACTTGAAGGCTTCCGGCATCGAGTTCCAGCCGGGCGTGAACGAGGACTTGGGCGCCACCATGGTCTGGGGCAGCCAACAAACCAATCTGTGGCCGGGCGCCAAGTACGACGGCGTGTTCGGCATGTGGTACGGCAAGGGCCCGGGCGTGGACCGCTGCGGCGATGTGTTCAAGCACGCCAATGCCGCCGGCACCAACAAGAACGGTGGCGTGCTCGTGTTGGCCGCCGATGACCACGCCTGCCGCAGCTCGACCTTGCCGCACGGCTCGGAAGGCGAATTCGTCAGCGCGATGATGCCGGTGCTGAACCCGGCCGGCGTGCAGGACATCCTCGACATGGGCCTGCTGGGTTGGGCCATGAGCCGTTACACCGGCCGCTGGGTGGGCTTCAAAACCATCGCCGAAACGGTGGAGTCGTCCGCTTCGGTCAACGTCAATCCGCACCAGCTCGACATCATCATTCCGACCGACCTCGAGCTGCCGCAGGGTGGCCTCAACATCCGCTGGCCGGACCCGCCGCTCGATCAGGAAATGCGCCTGCACCAATACGCGGTGAAGGCGGCGCACGCGTTTGCGCGCGCCAACAAGCTCGACAAGATCATCTACGACAGCCCGAAGGCGCGGCTCGGCATCATCACCACGGGCAAGAGCTACCTCGATGTGCTGCAGGCGCTCGAGTACCTCGGCATTGATCACAAAGACGCGGAAGCCATCGGCATTCGCGTCTACAAGATCGGCATGACCTGGCCGCTGGAGCCTCAGGGCTTGCGCAATTTCGCGCGCGGTCTGGAAGACATCATCGTCGTCGAAGAAAAGCACGCCTTCATCGAGAGCCAGATGAAGGAAGCAATGTACAACTGGGACGGCGGCCAGCGCCCCAGCATCGTCGGCAAGTACGACGAAAGCGGCGAGTGGATTCTGCCGAGCACCTCGGAGCTCACGCCCGCTCGTATTGCCCGCGTTATCGCCAAGCGTCTGAATCGCTTCTTCAATTCGGAAGCGATCACCGCGCGCTTGAAGTGGATTACCGAAAAGGAACAAGAGCTGGCGCTGCCGCGTCCGGTATTCCCGCGCGTGCCCACGTACTGCTCGGGTTGCCCGCACAACACCAGCACCGTGGTGCCCGAAGGCCACCGCGCACTGGGTGGCATTGGTTGCCACTACATGGTCACGTGGATGGACCGCCGCACCGACACCTTCACGCAGATGGGCGGCGAAGGGGCCACCTGGTGTGGCCAAGCGCCGTTCGTGGAAACACCGCACGTGTTCCAGAACTTGGGCGATGGCACGTACTTCCACTCCGGCTCGATGGCGATTCGCCAAGCGGTGTCGGCCAAGGTCAACATCACTTACAAGATTCTCTACAACGATGCCGTGGCCATGACCGGCGGTCAGCCGGTGGACGGCACGCTGTCGGTGCCGGATATCGCGCGGCAGATGCGTGCTGAAGGCATCGAGACCATCGTTGTGGTGTCCGACGACATCGAGAAGTGGAGCGATCCGTCCATCTTCCCCGACGGCGTGCAGTTCCATGACCGCGCCGAGTTGGATGCGGTGCAGAAGCGCCTGTCGGAAGTGAAGGGCGCCTCCATCCTCATCTACGACCAGACCTGTGCTGCGGAAAAGCGTCGTCGTCGCAAGCGCAAGCTGATGGTCGACCCGGCCAAGCGTGTCGTCATCAACTCGCTCGTCTGCGAAGGCTGCGGCGATTGCTCAGTGAAGTCGGCTTGCGTTTCCGTGCTGCCGAAGGAAACGGAATACGGCCGCAAGCGTGAAATCGACCAGAGCGGCTGCAACAAAGATTTCAGCTGCGTGCGTGGCTTCTGCCCGAGCTTCGTCAGCGTTGTCGATGCGCCGCTAAAGAAGAAGAAACCCAAGGCGGCGGTCGACTTCAACACACTGCCGATGCCCGTGGTGCGCTCCAGCTTGGAGCAGCCTTGGAACATTCTGATCACCGGCGTTGGCGGCACAGGCGTCGTTACGATTGGCGCCTTGCTCGGCATGGCCGCGCACTTGGAGAACAAGGGCGCGTCGGTGCTCGACCAAACCGGCTTGGCGCAGAAGGGTGGCGCAGTCACCACGCACATCCGCATCGGCAAGAATCCGGCCGAGTTGCATGCCGTGCGCATCGCCGCCGGCGAAGCCGACCTGGTGTTGGGCTGCGACATGGTGGTGGTGAACGATTACTGGTCGCTCTCCAAGATTCGCAGTGATCGCACGGAAGTCGTGTTGAACACGTATCAGGCGATGCCCTCGTCGTTCTTGAAGCAACCTGATTTGCAGTTCCCCGCCGATGCCATCGTCGAGACCGTGCGCAAGGCCATGGGCGGCCGCGCACCCTCCACGATCGAAGCCACGCGCCTCGCGACTGCACTGTGTGGCGACGCCATCGCCGCCAACCTGTTCATGCTCGGCTATGCCTGGCAGCAGGGCTTGGTGCCGGTGAGTCTGGAAGCCCTGATGCGCGCCGTGGAATTGAACGGCGCCGCCATCGAGATGAACAAGCAGGCCTTCGGTTGGGGCCGTTTGGCCGCCATTGATGTCGACAAGGTCATCGACGCCGCCGATGCGAAAGCCAAGGTTCGCAGCGGCACTGCCGGTGCACTCGATGATGAAGCGCTCTCGCTTTCGCTCGATGAAACCATCGCGCGCCGCGTGGCCTTCCTCACCGACTACCAGAACGCCGGCTACGCCAAGCAGTACAGCGATTTCATTGCCGAAGTGCGCAGCGCCGAAGCGGCCAAGGTGCCGGGTCAAACCGCGCTTACCGAAGCCGTGGCGCGCTATGCGTTCAAGCTGATGGCCTACAAGGACGAGTACGAAGTGGCGCGTCTGTACACCTCGGGCGAGTTTGAGGCGAAGCTGAAAACGCAATTCGAAGACGGCGGCAGCTTGCGCTTCCACTTGGCACCACCGCTGCTGGCGAAGAAAGACGCCGACGGCCATCTGGTGAAGCAGGAATTCGGCCCTTGGATTTTCAGTGCCTTCAAAGTGCTGAAGCATCTGAAGTTCCTGCGCGGCACGGCATTCGACATCGTGGGCCACACCGACGAGCGCAAGATGGAACGTCGCTTGCGTGATGAGTATCTGGCCACCGTGCGCGGCCTGCTTTCAGAGTTGAACGCCGAGAAGCTCAGCTTGGCGGTTGAGATCGCCGAAGTACCGGAGCAGATCCGCGGCTTCGGTCACGTGAAAGAGCGCCACGTCGAGAAGGCCGAGAAGCTGCGAGCCGACTTGCTGAAGCGCTGGAGCAAGCCGGGCATTGCCGCCACGGTGCAGACGCACTAAGGCGGCTCACGGGGCGGGCGAAAGCCCGCCTGCGTCGCGCTGGCAACCCAACGTCGCCAAGTCGGTTTTGCAGGGAATGTAGCGCTCGCGGAGGGTCGCGAGCGTGCCGTCGTTCACCATGCTGGTGATCGCAGCGTCCAAGCGCCGCACGAAGTCTTCATCGATGCGGGCGCGGCTGAGTGCCACATGTGCAGGCATCGCAGACACTTGCAGCACCGCACTCACCGGCGCATCGCTGGGCTGCACGGACAGTCCCTCGACCAGGCCAGAGGCCTCGTCGGCAATGAGTCCATCAATACGCCCTGCGGCCAACATGCGCCAACCGCGCGTGCGGTCGGGGACAAAGTGCAGGCGCTTTCGAAAATCAGGGTTGGACTGCAGCCGAATGTAATCGAGGCTGTAGGCCGCGCTGGCCTCCACACCGATGGTCCAATCGGTGCCCATCACATCGGAAAGCTGCGAAAGCCTCTTCCCTTGCAGGGCACGATGCCGCAAGAACAAGAGATTGGGCGACAAATTGATCGGGCGCGAGAAGCGCGCATACGCAGCGCGTTCTGGCGTGGCCAAAACGCCTGCAACGATGTCGATACTGCCTTCCTGCAGTTCACGAAGGCCGCGCGCCCAGGGCAGATCAACGAATTGTGTTTCGCAGCCCATGCGCCGCAAGGCTTCTTTCACCACATCGGCGTAGTAGCCGCCTCGGTCGCCGTCTGCCAGGCGCACGCCATAGGGCGGCTGTAGCTCCCAGCGCACGGTCTTGGTGCAGTTGTCTGATGCATAGGCTGCTGGGGCAAACGCCCAAAACACTGCAGCCAAGAAAATGCCCGCCCACTGTCGCACCGCACCCACCAGAGTTAGCCCGAACACAGACCAAGCACTGTACTCGCGAGTGAGCGCGACAACTGGGCCGCCGATCACGCCAACTTGAACTGCCCCACCGCAGAGCCCAGGTCGCCCGCTTGTTGTTCCATCGAGGTCGCTGCGGCGCTGGCCTCCTCCACCAGTGCGGCGTTCTGCTGTGTGGCGCCATCCATCGACGAGATGGTTTGGTTGACTTGCTCAATGCCCTTGGCTTGCTCGCTCGTGGCTGCAGTGATCTCCGCCATGATGTCCGTGACCTGACGCACCGAGCGCACCACCGTCTCCATGGTGTCGCCTGCACGATGCGCAAGACTGTTGCCCTCGGAAACGCGCGCCATCGATTCCCCGATCAAGCCGTGAATCTCCTTAGCCGCAACACCAGCGCGTTGCGCTAGGGCGCGCACTTCCGATGCCACCACCGCGAAGCCGCGGCCTTGCTCGCCGGCGCGCGCTGCTTCAACCGCGGCATTCAAAGCAAGAATGTTGGTCTGGAACGCGATGCCATCGATGGTGGTCACGATCTCGCCCACTTTGCGCGAGGTGGTCTCAATCGCATCCATCGTTCGCACCACATCAGCGACCACGCCACCCGCATCCGCCGCCACTTTTGCGGCCTCAGCACTGAGCCGGTTCGCTTCGCGCGCTGCTTCAGCATTCTGTTTCACCGTCGACGTCATTTCTTCCATCGACGCCGCGGTCTCTTCAAGATTTGCAGCTTGCTGCTCGGTGCGTGCGGACAAGTCGGCGTTGCCCTCGGCAATCTCACTCGCTGCGGTGTGGATGGCATCACTGGCCACACGGATATCCAACATCAAGCGCTGCAAGGAATCCGCCGTGTGATTGGCATCATCCCGCATGGCGCCAAACACGCCTTGCAGATCCGCTGCGCACCGGTAGGTCAAATCGCCTTTACCGAGCGCCTGCAGAACTTGCTGAAGCTCGGCAAGGCCAACCCCTGTGCGCTCTAGCAACTCGTTCAAGGACACGCTGAGTGATTTGAAGAAGCCTTCCTTGTCAGAAAGACCAATGCGGCCGTGGAAATCACCACGCGCTGCAGCAGCGACAAGCCCACCGACCTCACGCTGAATCTGCAACTCCGCAGTGCAGTCCACCCAATCGAGCGCTGTGCCCATGCGGGCGCCATCCGCATCGAAGATGGGAGTTGCTGTCAGGCGGAAGTCATGCGAGCCCACGCGAATCTGGGCGCGATGCACGGTCTTAAGCTCAGCAAGAAGTGTGCGTTGATGTTCCGGCCGGACATGGAACTGATCGATGCTTTCGCCTACAACACGGTCGGCTGAAAACTGTGGAAATGCCTTTCGAAGATCGACTTCAGCGTCTTTCAGCACTTTGAGGACCGCGCGATTGGCGAACACGATGGTGCGGTTTTCGTCCGCAATCATCGTGGCATTGCTCGAGCTGTCCAAGGAATGGCGAAGACGCAGGTTCTCTGCCGCCTCGGCGCGCTCGTGTTCAATCTGTGTGCGCAACTGATCGCGCATCTTGGCCAAGCGGGCCATCAGGCTGGTGCTGTCGCCAGGCTTCACAGGGATCGTGGCAACAAGGTCACCGCCCGCAATGCGCTCTGCCGCCGCACTCGCATCCGCAGGGTCACCGCCAATCGTGCGCAGCAGAACGCGTGTAACCCAATACACAAGGAAAGAAAGAACGCTCACACCACACACCAAGAGAATCGCAATCCATCGACGCGCGTTGGCCTCACCTTGCTTCGATTGTTCGGCAGCCGCCACCGCAGCGCCTTCAATCGCGCCGCTCACGCCTTCCATGCTGGCTTCCAACTTGTCGTAGGCCTCTCCAAAAGCTGATAAGTCGGGCGACGTGCTGCCACCCTCCACCTCGGTCATCAGGGTGTTTGCGGAGGCGAGATAGCTGTCCACGTCTGGCCGCACCGCAGCGAGCGCTTGCTCCAGGTCCGCATCGAGTCCAAGCGACTTGTTGTCGTCCAGGACGCGCACAAACCAAGCTGCATGCTCATCAAGCGCCGCACGCGCTGAGGCAAGTTTGGCCTCATCGGCCACGGCACGGGCGTGCAAGGCTTCGTACAAATCAGCCTTTACAGCGTCATGCATCATGTCGGCTTCGAGCTGGTTGCGCAGTGCCTGTGCGTTGATGGTTTGGGTTTCAACCAAGCCACCCATTCGCGACTGCACCACCAAGCTGAAGATGCCGACGACCAATGCGCCCAAGATCCCGCTGAGGCCCAGCAGGATCAATCGACCTTTGAAGTTCATGAGGTGTCCTTACCAGCGAAGTGAGAGACCCGACGTCACGCCAAGGTCGGGTGTTCGGTCGTTCAATCCCTTGTAGATCGCGACATCCCACTGCGCATTGTCGGTGAGCAGATAAGCTGCGCCGACGTCGAACGTGGCCTGCGTGCCGCCATCCTCATTACTCGCAATTTGCTGCATCGCAATCTCGGTAAAGGTACGGAACCGATCGGTCCAGCCCTTTCCGACGACCGCACCAAAGATTCCTGAAACGTAGCGCCCGTTATCGCCGTTTTCCCAGGCCACGCCCGGCATCACGCCCAAGCCCCAGTCGTTGCCCAGATCCCACTCGGCCACCAAACGTACCGAGGGTCGTGCGCCTTTGCCGCGAAAGGCTTCTGAGCCGGATTCGAGGTCGACATGGAACAGCCACGCCATGGAAGGCCCGCCGTTCTCGCCAGAACCGGGAACGTGGTACTTGAGGCCAATGGATGTGTCGGAAAAGCCGTCTTCATCGGCACGCAAACCGGGGCCGCGTAGCGACGCGTCGACGAAACCGTCAGTCTCGATGCGCGCTTCCCAGTTCTCGCCCAAGCCGATGCGCAGCAAGGTGGGCGTGGCCCAGCCCGTGGCCTCGAAGGGGCCGTCGTCATCGGTTTCGCGAAGAAAGCTGGTTTCGATTTGCCATCGGTCGGCGCCCACCGTGTTGCTGGACTCGACGAAGTCGGGCCGGTCGGTCGCGATGGTGTCGGCTTGGGCACTGCCCGCAGCCAGAAAGGAAAGAGAAAGACCAACAGCCGCACACATGGCGCACTTCATAGGAAGCTCCCCCGCTGTGATTGAGACGCCGAACCTTTCTCATTCGGCAGTGTGATGCTCACATGAAAACGCCGATCTCAGTGTGAAATCGGCGTAGACATTTTCCTCACTTTGCGTGATCCCGGCACAGCTAGAACAACTCGATCTCGCCTTCGGTCATGTTGTTCTGAGTGACCGGCTTATGCGGCGGGCGCTCCCAGTCACCACGGAATTCCTTGATGCGCCCGGACAGGCGCTTGAGTGCCGCAAGGAGGTCGCCCTCTTTGCCCTCGCCGGCCTTGTTGAGCAGCTCTTGCAAGCCCATGGCTTCGCGATTGATCGCGGCCAAGCGCTCCATGTGCGTAAGCGCCGAACCCATCGCCTGCGTGGCAATGTCTTCGAACTGCAGGGAGCGCACGGCCTCGCCCACATGCTGTTCCATGGCCGAGCCGCTGATCTGGA
This sequence comes from Lysobacteraceae bacterium, assembly GCA_027483045.1. Lineage (GTDB taxonomy): Bacteria > Pseudomonadota > Gammaproteobacteria > Xanthomonadales > Xanthomonadaceae > Silanimonas. The sequence goes on along the minus strand of JAIXVL010000235.1, from coordinate 407 downwards.
TCTCGCGCATGCCGTCGCTCAGCGTGCGTTGGATCTGATCGACCTGGCGGAGCATGTTGGCCGACTCTTCCTTCGCACCACGCGAGCGATCCAAATCGCGCGAGGCCATGGTGCTGACCGTTTCGCGCACTTTGTGGATGGCTTCTTTGGAGTTGTAGGCCAGCTTGCGGATCTGTTCGTTGAAGGCAGTGCTACGCTCGGAGAGGTTGCGTACCTCATCGGCCACCACCGCGAAGCCACGACCAGCCTCGCCGGCGCGCGCCGCTTCAATTGCCGCGTTCAAGGCAAGGAGATTGGTTTGGTCTGCAATCGACTTCACGTCTTCGAGCAAGGCGAAAATGCCGTCGAGGTGTTGCGCCATCAAGTCGATTTGGCTAACCGTCTGCGAGCTCTGGCCGCTCACATCT
>JAIXVL010000283.1 GCA_027483045.1 Lysobacteraceae bacterium | reverse complement strand
TTTGGCCAGTCAGCCGGTCATGCGCCGTGAGGCGATGGCGACGATTGAGGCCAAAATTGCGCAACGGCTCAGCTTGGAATCGCTGCCGTTCCGCGTGGTGGGTCGTGTGAAGTCGCCTTGGAGCATCTATTCCAAGATGCGCGAAGAGCACAAGACCTTGGAGCAGGTGCTGGATGTCTTCGGTTTCCGTGTGGTCGTGCAGCGAGTGATGCAGTGCTACCACGCGCTCGGTGCGGTGCACGCCCTGTACAAGCCTCTTGAGGCGCGCTTCCGCGACTTCATTGCCATTCCTAAAGCCAACGGTTACCAGAGCCTTCATACCGTGCTGTTCAGCACGCATGGCTCGCCCATCGAGGTGCAAATTCGCACCGAAGAAATGGATCTGATTGCCGAGCGCGGTATTGCCGCGCACTGGGCGTACAAATCGAACGTGGCTGGCGGTGCCTCGAGTGCGCAATCGCGCGCGCAAGATTGGATTCGCGGGTTGATGAGCAGTGAGCAGACGGTGGCTACATCGTCGCTTGAGTTTGTCGAGAACGTGAAGGTCGATCTCTTCCCGGCCGAGGTCTATCTGTTCACGCCCAAGGGCGACATTCTTGCTTTGCCGCGCAATGCCACGGCGCTGGATTTCGCCTACGCCGTGCACACCAACATCGGAGACCGCGCGGTCACTGCACGAGTCGACAAGAAACTGGTGCCGCTGCACACCAAGCTGCAATCCGGCCAAAGTGTCGAGATCGTGACCGCCCCTTCAGCCGCACCGCGACCGCAATGGCTCGAGTTCGTTGTTACGTCGAAAGCGCGCACCGCGATTCGTTCCAACCTCAAAAAGCTGCAGCATGAAGATGCCGTCAGCTTGGGCCATCGCATGCTGGATCGCGCGCTGGAAGCGCTCAACTCTTCCATCGAACGTTTGCCTGGCAAGCGCGTCGAGCAATTTCTTGCCGAACACCGTTATCCGCGGTTGGAAGCCTTGCTGGCTGACATTGCCCTCGGTAACCGCATGCCCGCGCAGGTGGCGCAGGTACTCACGTCGGGCGGCAAGCGCGCGGGCGATGTGAGTGTTCCAAGTGCCGAGAGACTCCTGATCAATGGCAGTGAGCGCGGCGTGCTCACTTTCGCGACCTGCTGCCATCCGCTGCCCGGTGACACGATCATGGGCTATCTGTCAGCGGGCAAGGGCATCGTGGTACACCGCCGCGATTGCACCAATGTCGAGGCTTTCAGTCGCACGCCTGAACGCTGCTTGCAGATGGATTGGGACCGCGAAGTGCGTGGCGACTTCATGGTGGCCTTGCGCGTCGAGGTGGACAACCGGCCGGGCGCCTTGGCGCAGGTGGCCGCCGCCATTGCCGAAAGCGATTCGAACATCGATTCCGTGGAATACCGCGAGCGCGACATCAACCTCTCGGTCATGGAGTTCGGCATCGAAGTGCGCAACATCGATCACCTTTCCGAGGTGATGCGCCGTGTGCGTCGTCTGCAAGTGGTGCACGTGGTTCGCCGTCTATAAAGACGTGGCGCGTTCATGCGCGGCAATGCCTACAATGGCCGCCTCCACAACGCAGGCAGCGCCATGACCCGCACTCCGATCAGCACCACCGACGCCCCCGCCGCGATTGGCCCTTATTCGCAGGCCGTTCGTGCGGGTAACACCGTCTACCTCTCCGGTCAGATCCCGCTCGATCCCAGCACTGGCCAGTTGGTGACCGGCGACATCGCGCTGCAAACGCGCCGCGTGTTCGACAACATGAAAGCGGTGTGCGCCGCGTCGGGTGGTCGCATGGATCAACTCGTGCGCATCGGCATTTACGTCACTGACTTGGCAAACTTCGCCACTGTCAATGCGGTGATGGCGGAGTATTTCGAAGCGCCGTTCCCCGCGCGTTCGACCATTCAAGTCTCTGCCCTGCCGCGTGGTGCGGAAGTGGAAGTCGACGGCATTCTCGTCCTCGACTGATCGCCACCCATGCCGCGTCAAGGGGCGCCGGCGCCCGCCCTGGCCGAAGGTGATCGAACCGTACGCGGCTTGCCCGGCGTTGGACCGGCGGTCGCGGCAAAGCTCGCTGAGCGCGGCATCGTCACCCTGCAGGATTTCTGGTTCTTCTTGCCTCTGCGCTACGAAGACCGCACACGCTTGGTAGCGCTGCGTGATCTGCGGCCCGGCGCTCCTGCGCAAAGCGAAGGTCGGGTGCTGGCGGTCGAGCGCGCATTTCGGTTTCGCCCCACCTTGCGGGTGGTGATCGGCGATGGGGAAGGTGCCTCGATTTCGCTGCGGTTTTTCCACTTCCGCAGCCAGCAAGTGCAAAGTTTTCAGGTCGGTCGTCGAGTGCGGGTGTTTGGTGAGGTTCGCCCGGGCGCTCAAGGCTGGGAAATCGTGCATCCCAGCTATCGGCTCCTTGAGGATCACGACGAAGCCTTGCTCAACGATCGGCTCGACCCGGTCTATCCGCAAGTCGAAGGCTTGGGCCCAGCCTCACTCGCGCGATTGATTGGCGCCGCGCTGCAGCAGCTTCCCTCATCGGAGGTTCTCGAGATTGTTCCTGCCGAGGTGTGGTCGCGCATGGGCATGCCCCATCTGCGTGACGCGCTGAATACCGTGCATCGCCCGCCGGCGGATGCCGATGTTTCGGCTTTGCTGGCTGGACTGCATCCTGCACAACAGCGTTTGGCATTCGAAGAGTTGCTGGCGCACGGACTCAGTTTGCGGCGCCAGCGCATCACGCTGCGCCGCCATGGTGCCTTTGCATTGCCGAAAGCCCAAAAGGCGGTGGCTGGGTTACGACAATCCTTGCCCTTTGCACTTACGACTGCGCAAGAACGGGTACTCGCCGAAGTGCGCGCCGATTTGTCCACGCCCGAACCCATGCTTCGCTTGGTGCAAGGCGATGTCGGAAGTGGAAAGACGGTTGTGGCTGCACTCGCTGCGATGCAGGCCGTAGCCGCTGGCCGCCAAGTCGCCTTAATGGCGCCTACTGAATTGTTGGCCGAGCAGCACTTCAGCAACTTTCAACGATGGTTTGCGCCCTTCGACATTCGGGTGCATTGGCTGGCCGGCAAAGTCACCGGAAAAGTGCGTCGCGAAACCTTGGCCTGCATTGCGAATGGCGAGGCGCAGATTGTGGTGGGTACGCATGCGCTGATGCAGGCGGGAGTGTCGTTTGCACAGCTGGGTTTGGTGATCGTCGACGAGCAGCATCGCTTTGGTGTGCATCAGCGTTTGGCCTTGCGCGACAAGGGCTTGGAAGGCGAGCGCGTGCCGCATCAATTGGTGATGACCGCCACGCCGATTCCACGCACTTTGGCGATGACTGCCTATGCCGATCTTGATCTGTCGGTCATCGACGAATTACCGCCGGGGCGCACACCCGTGACCACCGTGGCGGTGGCTGCTGACCGTCGCGCCGAGTTGGTCGAGCGCGTACGCAAGGCCTGCCATGAAGGGCGCCAAGCGTATTGGGTTTGCCCGCTCATTGAAGACAGTGAAGAGATCGAAGCTCAAGCGGCCGAGACCACGTTCGAGCAACTCTCCGCTGCCTTGCCGGAGCTTCGCGTCGCACTGCTGCACGGGCGAATGAAGCCCGCCGAGAAGCAGGACACCATGCGTCGCTTCAAGGCTGCCGAGCTTCAGCTGTTGGTGTCCACCACGGTGATTGAGGTCGGCGTCGATGTGCCGAACGCTAGCCTGATGATCATCGAGAACGCCGAGCGCCTCGGCTTGGCGCAGCTTCATCAATTGCGCGGGCGAGTGGGGCGCGGCACCGCGCAGTCCAGCTGCGTGCTGCTCTATCAGGCTCCGTTGGGGGCCATCGCCCGCGAGCGTATCGAGGTCATGCGGCGCAGTAACGATGGCTTCGTCATCGCAGAAAAAGATCTTGAGCTCCGCGGCCCCGGCGAATTGCTGGGTACCCGGCAAACCGGACTCGCGGTCTTCCGAATGGCGGATTTGGCCCGCGACGCCGCGCTTCTGCCTCGCGTTCACCAAGTGGCCGAGCAATTGTTGGCCGATCACCCTTATGTTGCCGATGCGGTGATTGCCCGCTGGGTCGGCAGCGCTAGCCGTTACGCTTCGGCCTGAGCCTCAGGAAAGCCGCATGACCCACCGAATCCCTCTACTCATCGATACCGATCCCGGCGTGGACGATGCCTGGGCCTTGCTCATGGCCTTCGCGAGTCCTGCGCACGAGGTGCTAGGTCTGACGATCGCGGCGGGCAATGTCGGCCTCGAGTACACCGTGCGCAACGCACTGAAGCTCTGCGAGATCGCGGGTGTGGATGTGCCGGTGTTTCCGGGATGCGCGTCGCCCTTGGTGTATCCCGCCGAAGATGCCGCGTACGTGCACGGGCGAGACGGTTTCGGCGATGTCGGCTTCTTGCCGCCGACGAGCCGTGCCGAGTCCGAGCGCGCCGCTTTGGCCATTCTTCGACTCTCGAGAGAACGTCCAGGCCTCCTTCTGGTGTGCCTCGGTCCCCTCACCAATTTGGCCTTGGCGCTGCGCCTCGATCCCACGCTTCCCGAGCGCATCGGCCGGCTGGTGATCATGGGGGGCGCGGTCACCGGTCAGGGCAACACCTCAGTCAGTGCAGAGTTCAACATCGCCTTTGACCCTGAGGCGGCAGCCATCGTCTTTTCCGGGTTTCCGCAGTTCGATCTGGTGGATTGGGAAGCCGTGCTTCGCCACGGTCTACCGCACGACGAGGTGGCGCAATGGTTGGATCGAACCGCCCCGAAAGCGGCGTTCTACAAGGCCATTTCCCGCCGCACCCGCGAATGGTCGGAGGATCGGCGCGGGACCCATTGGCATTCCGCAGACGGGTTGGCGATGGCGGCGGCACTCGATCCAGAAGGCGTCGAGGCGTGGTCCCAGCATGCTGTTGAGGTGGAGACCGGTGGGCGATTCGCTCGCGGTGCAACCATTGTTGATTGGGCCGACCGCAGCGGCCGGTCCGCCCAGGCCCGCATTCTCGGGCGCTTCAACCCGGAGCGCTTCCGCCATTGGCTGAAGGCAGCATTGGCCTGAAACCGGCGCGGTGGGGCATTGGCTTGCGCGAGACCCATGCCGTGGCTATACTGCCCGACTTCCTGTCTTATGCTCTTGGAACCGCCATGAAAGAAGGCATCCACCCGAATTACAACAAGGTCGTCTTCCAAGACGTGACCTCGAGCTTTTCGTTCCTGACCCGTTCGACCCTGTCCTCGAAAGAGACGGTCAAGTGGGAAGACGGCGAAACCTACCCGCTGATCAAGGTCGACATCTCTTCCGCTTCGCACCCGTTCTATACGGGTAAGAGCAAGCAGATTCTCGATACTGCCGGCCGCGTCGACCGTTTCCGCAAGCGTTACGCCAAGTAATCGGCCAAGCGGTTTCGATGCTCAGTGGGCCGGCGAAAGCCGGCCTTCTGCATTTTGGGGCATGGACCAAGGGGCGGGCCTGTCGTGATTCCTTGCGCTGTCCTTCGCGTGCCCCGCACATCGTCTCCGGGCGCTATGCGATACTTGTGAAGACCGAGGAGCGCTGCGCTTCCGGACCCTCTTCATGCGGCGTGAAGCTTCTGGCGCACGCCTAGCCCCAAGGAGTGCGAACCGTGACCGAACCCACCAGCGTAACCCTGAATGCCGGCGACAAAGCCGTGGCCTTGCCCTTGCTCACGGGCACCATGGGCGCGCCCTGCGTCGATATTGGAAAGCTGGCCAAGGAAACCGGTTACTTCACCTACGACCCGGGCTTCATGGCCACCGCAAGCTGCCGCAGCGCGGTGACTTACATTGATGGCGACAATGGCGTTCTGCTCTATCGCGGCTACCCCATCGAGCAGTTGGCGAAGCATTCCAGCTTCCTTGAAGTTTCCTACTTGCTCATGCACGGCCATCTGCCGAGCCGCTCCGAGTTCGACGGCTTCGAGCACGAGGTCACGCATCACACGATGATGCATGAGGCCCTCAAGACCTTCCTCGGCGGCTTCCGCCACGATGCGCACCCGATGGCCATGCTCTGCGCCATGGTGGGTTCGCTTTCGGCCTTCTATCACGACACCTTGGACATGGAAGATCCGGTGCAGCGCCGCATGGCCGCTGTTCGTCTGATCGCCAAGGTGCCGACCATCGCTGCGGCCTGCTACCGCCAGTCGATCGGGTGGCCGATCCGCTACCCGCGCAACAACCTCGAGTTCACGACGCGCTTCTTGCACATGATGTTCGAGGTGCCGAGCGAGCCGCTGCAATTGAAGCCGGTGGCCGCGAAAGCGCTCGATTTGCTCTTCATCCTGCACGCCGACCATGAGCAGAACGCTTCGACGTCCACGGTGCGCTTGGTGGGCTCGACGGGTGCGAACCCCTATGCCTGCGTTGCGGCCGGCATTGCCGCCCTTTGGGGGCCGGCACATGGTGGCGCCAACGAAGCCGTGCTGACCATGCTGGAAGAGATCGGCCGACCGGAAGACGTGGCCAAGGCGGTCGAGAAGGCCAAGGACAAGAACTCGGGCTTCCGCCTGATGGGCTTCGGTCACCGCGTC
>JAIXVL010000192.1 GCA_027483045.1 Lysobacteraceae bacterium | reverse complement strand
TGATGACGAGGTGCGCCTGCATTTCCGCCCGCTCGATTTCATTCAAGTGAATGCGGGCATTAATCAGCAGATGATCGCCCGTGCGATTGAATTGCTGGACCCACAGCCCGAAGAGCGCGTGCTGGATCTGTTCTGCGGCTTGGGCAACTTCACGTTGCCGTTGGCGCGAAAGGGCGGTCGTGTGGTCGGCGTGGAGGGCGACGCCGGGTTGGTCGCGCGCGCGCGACAGAACGCCGAAGCCAATGGTCTGGCCAATGTGCAGTTTTTTGCGGCGGACCTGGCGAAAGACCTGTCGAGCGAAGCATGGATGCGCGAAGGGTTCGACAAGTTGTTGCTCGATCCGCCACGGGCAGGCGCTGCGGAGGTCTTGGTCCAGCTGCCGCTCAAGGGCATTCGCCGCATCGTGTACGTGAGCTGCCATCCGGGTTCTTTGGCGCGCGATACCGGCTTCTTGGTGCGTGAACGCGGTTATCGCTTGGTGGGAGCGGGCGCGATGGACATGTTCCCGCACACGGCACATGTGGAATCGATTGCCGTGTTCGAGAAGGCTTGAGCCATGGGCATTGAGATCGAACGTAAGTTCTTGGTGCGTGGCGATGCATGGCGTGCGCAAGCGCAGCGCAGCGTGCGCATGGGGCAGGGGTACATCAATGATCAATCTGCCCTGCAGAGCGGAGCGCAGAAAGCCTCGGTTCGCGTTCGAATTGCTGGCGATGAAGCGCATCTCAACCTGAAGTCGCGCGATCTCGGGCACACGCGCCAAGAGTTTGAGTACGCCATCACCGTCGCCGATGCCGAAGCGCTTCTCGCGCTTTGCGTGGGCGGGCATGTCGAGAAGACGCGTCATTTCGTGCTGCACGCAGGACACACGTGGGAAGTGGACGAGTTCTCGGGCGAGAACACCGGACTTGTCGTGGCCGAACTTGAATTGGAATCGGCGGATGCCGCGTTCGAAAAACCTTCATGGGTCGGTGCTGAAGTGACCGACGAAGCGCGTTTCTACAATTTGGCGTTGGCGGCGCGGCCGTTTTCGCAGTGGACAGATGAGGAGAAGTTGGGGTGCTGATCATTGGTATTGCGGGCAAAGAATTGAGCGCGCAAGAGGCGCAGTGGATGCAGCATCCAGCGGTGGCTGGGGTGATTTTGTTCACCCGCAACTTCGCCTCGCGCGCGCAGGTTTCAGAGCTTTCCGAGGCCATTCGCGCCGCAGCACCGCGACCGCAGCTGCTGTGCGTCGACCAAGAGGGTGGCCCGGTGCAGCGCTTTCGCGATGGCTTTTCGAAGCTGCCGGCGCTGAAGCATTTCGGGCCACTTTTTGAGCGTGACCGCGACGCGGCGCTTCGCCTTGCGCATGAGCATGCATGGCTGATGGCCAGCGAAATTCGCGCGCTCGGCATCGACCTCAGTTTTGCCCCGGTCGTGGATCTTGGCCGCGGCAACCGTGCCATAGGCGATCGCGCGTTTCATGCCGATCCGCAGGTGGTTGCTGAGTTCACGCGCAGCTACGTGCAGGGCATGCACGCGGCAGGCATGGCGGCCACGCTGAAGCACTTTCCGGGCCACGGCTCGGTGCTGGAAGACACTCATTTCGACGAGGCCATCGACCCGCGTCCGCTAGAGGTCCTGCAGCGTGAGGACTTGGTGCCATTTGTGGCAGGTATCGAAGCCGGTGCCGAAGCAGTGATGCTCGCGCATGTTACGTACCCCGCGGTGGCACCGGAGCCTGCTGGCTATTCGCCGCGTTGGTTGAACACCATCCTGCGCGAGGAAATGGGCTTTCGCGGCGTGGCGTTCTCCGACGATATCGGCATGGCGGCAGCGGAATCGGCAGGCGGCGTCAAGGCGCGCATCGACGCGCATCTAGACGCGGGTTGCGATGTGGTTCTGGTGTGCGCGCCGGCTCTGGTTGATGACAGCTTGCGTGCGATGGAAGGGCGCCCTGCGCCAAACATGGCCGGACTATCGGGCTTGATGGGTCGCACTTCGCCGGGATGGGATGGCCTTTTGGCCGATGCACGCTATTCCAACAGCCAGGCGGCCTTTGCTGGCCCGGAGTTCAGCGCATGAGCACGCCACATTTGTCTGATGTTCTGGCGCAGTCCTTCGTGGTGCACGACCAAACAGCCGTCAACGCGGCGATTGAGCGCTTGGCCGAGGAGTTGCGCCGCGACCATTCCGATAGCCTCACGCCGCCCTTGTTTCTCACCGTGATGAACGGCGGGCTGATGTTTGCAGCGCCGCTGGCGCTGGCTGCAGGCATCGATTTCGAGTTCGACTACCTGCATGCCACGCGCTATCGCGGGAAGACGACAGGCGAAACGTTGGTCTGGTTGCATCGCCCGCACACGCCCTTGCAGGGCCGGCGCGTGGTCGTGGTGGACGATATTTTGGATGAAGGTAGTACGTTGAAGGGCATCGTTGAGTGGTGCCATAGCCAAGGTGCTGCTGAGGTGCGCGTGGCCGTGTTGTGCCGAAAAGTGCATGACCGCTGCGTTCCCGGCGCGCATGCCGATTACATCGGCCTCGATGTTCCTGATCACTACGTTTTCGGATACGGGATGGACGTTTACGAGCAGGGCCGCAATCTTCCCGCCATTTACGCATGGACTCCGCCGACATGAATACCGCGATCGACTTCGCCGTCATCGGCGGCACCGGCCTGTACAAGTTGGCTGAGTTGGAAGGCGTGCAAACGCACGCCATCGAAACACCGTATGGCACGCCGTCGGCGCCGGTGCGCGTTGGTGGTTTCGGATCGCATCGCATCGCATTTATGGCGCGTCATGGCGAAGGCCATGCCATGCCGCCGCATCGCATCAACTACCGCGCCAACTTGTGGACGCTGAAGTCGCTCGGCGTGACGCGCGTTGTTGCAGTGAACTCGGTGGGTGGCATTACCGAGGCGTGGGGTCCACGTGTCATCGGCGTGCCGGATCAGATCATCGATTACACGCACGGCCGCACCGTCAGCCTATGGGACGGCGAAGGAGAAGCCTTGCATGTGGATTTCGGCGAGCCGTATACGCCCTCTCTGCGCCGTGCATTGGTGGCTGCCGCGTCGCAAGCGGGTGTGTCCGTGGTGGACGGGGGCTGCTATGGCGCCACGCAGGGCCCGCGCTTGGAAACCAAGGCCGAGATCGAACGCCTGCGTCGCGATGGTTGCGATCTGGTGGGCATGACCGGAATGCCCGAAGCCGTCATTGCGCGCGAACTAGGTCTGGACTACGCCTGCCTAGGCATCGTGGCGAACTGGGCTGCTGGCCGAGCGCCTACGGAAGAGGTCATCACGCTCGACGATGTGCTGGCCAACATGGCGGCGGCAACAGAACCGCTTCCGGCCTTGTTGCGCGCATTGCGCTTTTAGTCGGCACGCGCAGCAGATCGGATTGAGTGCCGCATGAGCGCCATGGATATCGCCATCGTCGGCTACGGCACCGCAGGACAGGCACTTTCGGTTCTTCTCGAGCGTGACGGCCACCGCGTCCATGTGTTTGAACAAGCGGCTGAGCCTGGTCCCGTGGGCGCGGGATTCTTGCTTCAGCCCACCGGCCTTGCAGCGCTTTGGGAAATGGGTCTCGCCGAGGATGCGCTGCGTTACGGAAGAAGAATCGATCGCCTGTATGGTGACGTGCGCACTGAGGGCGCTGCTCGTGCCGTAATGGATATGCGCTACGCCGGCTTGGACGCGCGCCTGTTTGGCTTGGGCCTTCAGCGCGGTGCGCTGTTTGAACTCTTGCGCAACGCATGGGAAGGGCGAAACGCGCTTCACGCAGGCGTGCGAATCGAGCATGCAGATCATGCTGGTTGTCTTCGTGACGCAGAGGGCCGAGTGCATGGCCCCTTCGATCTCGTGGTTTTGGCGGATGGTGCGCACTCACGCCTTCGCTCCAGCATGTCGAAATTGACAAGACTGGACGCGATTTACCCATGGGGTGCGCTGTGGTGTCTGCGCGAAGAAGGACGGTGGGCTTACCCGCATGAACTTCGCCAGCGTTATGCACGCGCGCGAAAGATGATCGGCGTTTTGCCGGTTGGAACACGTCCGGGTGATCACACGGCGCGCGTGAGTTTTTTTTGGAGTCTTCCCCGACATTCGTTTGATGCGTGGGAGCGAGAGGGCCTCGGAGCTTGGCGTAACGAAATGCATGCCTTATGGCCCGAAGCCGCTGAGCTTGTCGCCAGCATTGATGACGCGAACACCCTAGCCAAGGCGACCTACCGCGATGTGGGCTTGGGCAAGCAGTGGCATTCGGGGCGTCGCGTAGTTTGCGGCGACGCTGCGCATGCCATGAGCCCTCAGTTGGGCCAGGGAGTGAACATGGCCCTGCTGGATGCGATCGCGTTGCGCGATGCGCTGAGAGGTTTGGGGCCAGTTTCCGGTTCATCGGCGCTTGATGCCGCGCTGTGTGCCTATGCGGAGCGACGTCAGCGCCATGTGGCGGTGTACCAGTTTTGGAGCCGCTGGCTAACGCCGATTTTTCAAAGCGATCACGATTGGTTGGCGCGTTTGCGTGACGCATTCTTCCTGCCGATGGGGCGCTTGCCCCTGGGGCGCGGTCAGATGCTCCGCGTGCTCACCGGCACGCAGCAAGGCTGGGTGGGCAAGTTTGGACTTCCCAAGGGCTTTATCGAGGCGATGGAGGCGGCGCTTCCAATCAGCGCCGATCAGCCTTCTCTGCGGTAAGAGCTTCGTCCGCTTCGGACAGCACCAACTCCGCACTCAAGCCTGCGCGATCGATGAGTGCGGCACCAATGCTCATGCGAATGCGCGGCATGGCCTCATTCAGCACGTTATCAGCCATCACCGAATCGACGATGCGCTCCGCGGCGACTGCGGCTTGAATGGCAGGGTCACTCAAACGATTCAACAGCACGGCGAAGTCGTCGTTGCCCAAGCGTGCCAAGACATCGTGTCCGCGCGTGCAGCGGCGAAGGATTTCGGCCACGCGTTGCAGCACGGCATCGCCGGCCGGATGGCCATGCATCTCGTTGACGCGCTTGAAGTGGTCGAGATCCACGAACAGCACGGCGCTACCTTGCCCCGGCGACCAATGCGTCACGCTGGCCTTGAGTGCGGTTTCGAACGGCGCCCGGTTGAGTAGCCCGGTCAAGCCATCCAGATCACTGCTGACGCGCTGGTTTGCTTCGCGGTGTTCGGTTTGACTGAATGCGATAGCCATCAGCCGCTCAGCGTCTTCGCCACGCTCGCTGACCAAGCGGCGCGCAATCAGCGCTTCGATCTGCGTGGCTGCCAAGCGGAGCATGTAAACAGTCGCATCGTTGAAGCCATGTGGCTCGCGCCACGCGGCAACAAGAGCGCCTGCAGGTGCACCCGAAACATCCACCGGCACTGCAACAAGGGAACCTGCGCCCGAGCGAAGACAAACATCGCGATCTACGCGGGGGTCTTCCCGCACATCAACCGAAGTCGCTGCGCTGCGGCTAAGCAGCGCTACTCCTCCGAGGCTGCCGCCTAAACGAGTGCGAACGCCCACTTGGTCGCCCAAGCTGCCGGCAGTGAGCACGTACACCAGCTCATCGCCTTCGCGGCGCTCAAAGCCCACGCCATCGGCCCCAGTGATTTCCAGCACGGCTTGCAGCACACGTGGCATCCATTCCACTGGGCGCCCGCGCAGGCTACTCAGCTGAGAGAAGACGCTCAGTGCGCGTTGCGCGCGTTCCGATTCCGGCAGGGGCGTGCTGAACATGGCGGCACCGTTAGGGATTTGCGCTAAGGGTAGTCGAAGCCGCGCCGAACTGCAGTCGGGCCAATTCGGCATAAAGCCCGCCCTTGGCCAGCAATTC
>JAIXVL010000212.1 GCA_027483045.1 Lysobacteraceae bacterium | reverse complement strand
GGCCAGCGCAATCTGGAAGAAACCGCGTTCCGCACTAACCTCGAGGCCGCGCAATCAGTCGCGCGGCAACTCAGGCTGCGTAATCTCGGCGGCATCATCATTATCGACTTCATCGATATGCACGACGTTGATCATCGTCGTCAGGTCATGCGCACCTTGGAGAAGGCCCTGTCGCGCGACCATGCCAAGACCACGACCTACGACTTCTCACCCTTAGGCTTGGTGGAAATGACGCGCAAGCGCACCACCGAAAGTTTGGAGCGTCAGCTTTGCGAACCATGCTCCACTTGCAATGGGCGCGGCATGTTGAAGTCGCCTGAAACGCTCAGTTACGAGATTTTTCGTGAAGTCACCCGAGCGGTGCGCCAGTTCGATGCGCAGCAGTTGCTGGTCATTGCTTCGACGGCGGTGGTCAATCGCATCACCGAAGACGAATCGATCGCTGTTGCCGAGCTTGAGGAATTCCTTGGCAAATCGATTCGGTTTCAGGCCGATGAGCAGTACAGCCAAGAGCAGTACGACGTGGTGCTGCTGTGAGCAAAACGTAAGCCATGCAGCCTTGCCCGCCACCGCCGCGCCTTCGTTGGCGACGCCTGCGCCGAACCCTCGGGTACGGCGGCATGGTGTTGCTGATCGGTGTGGCCTTGATGGTGGCTATTGCCAACCAAATGCTGCCTGCATTGCAGGATCACCCGAAGGAAGTCGCGCGCTGGTTGAGTGAGCGCGTCGGCCAACCGGTGCAGTTCTCAGCCATGGAGGCACGCTGGACGCGCCGTGGTCCGCGTTTTGCTCTTCAAGACTTGGAAGTGGGCGAAGGCGAGGCTCGTCTTGCGATCGGGCGTGCTGACTTGCAGGTGGCGATTTACTCCGGCTTGTTCCCCGGCATGCCACTCACCGAGTTGAGTGTTGATGGTCTCGCCCTGACTTTGCACCAAGACATGGAAGGCCGATGGCGCGTGTTGGGTTTGCCGAAACCCACGCGTCCCGACGTTGATCCTCTTGATGTGCTGGAAGGTTTTGGCGAGCTTCGTGTGCAGGATGCGCGACTAAGCATTGATGCCGAACGTTGGAACGTGCGCCACACACTCCCGCGCATCAACGCACGCGTGCGGGTGAGCGGTTCCAAAGTGCACGCGGGGGCGCGGCTTTGGTCGTCCATGAATGGACTACCTCTCGATCTGGTTGCCGACATGCGGCGCGATGGCGGCGCAGGCCAGGTTTGGTTAGGTGCCGAACGCATGGATTTGGACGCGTGGGGCCCGTTGCTCGCAGGCTTGGGTGTGGAACCGCTGTCGGGTGGTGGTCGCTTGGGCGCATGGGCGACGTTGGACGATCGCCGAATCACCGAAGTGCAGTTGGACGCAGCGCTCACATCGCTTCGGTTGCGACGCTTGGGAACTGCGTTGCCGCCCGTGGAGTTCGAACGCGCTGGATTCGCGGCGCGTTGGTCTTTGGGGGCGTCCGGTTGGCAAGTGTCCGTGCCGCGCGGCGAGTTTGCTCATGCGGGCAAGCTGCAGCGCATTGAGGACTTTTGGATGGGGCGCGGAGATACCGCGCAGCTGAGCGCCGAGCGCATCGACGTGGCGCCCTTGCTGGCCTTAGCCGCGTTGAGCAATCGCTTGCCGCAAGGCTTGGCAGCGTGGCTGGCGGAAGCCGAGCCCGAGGGGACCGTGACCGCTCTCGATGTGCAGCTTTCGCAGAGCGAGCAAATCTCGGGCAGCGCGCGCTTGGCAGATGTTGGCTTCGCCCCGGTGGGTCGTCGCCCTGGTCTTCGCGGCTTGGGCGGGCAAGTACAATTCGATAGCGCGGGTGGCGCGCTGGCCATCGAAGCGCCGGCGTTTGCCTTGGATTGGCCCAGCGAATTTGGCCCCGAATTGCCGCTCACCTTGGCGGGTCAAATCGCGCTTTGGCGCGATGGCGACAGCTGGACCGTAGGGAGCGATTCCTTTGCTGTTCAAGCACCGGGTCTTGGTTTGACCTCGCGCTTTGAACTGGGGCTGCAAGCAGACGGCACGCGTCCAAGCTTGGCGCTTTCTGCGGATCTCGATGACTTCGACGTCGTGTCGGCCAAGCGTTTTTGGCTGCAAACGACCATGAAGCCACCGCTCCAAAACTGGCTCAACATGGCCTTGGTGTCGGGGCACGCGCGTCAGGGTCACGTCGTGATGGCTGGCGATCTTGACGATTGGCCATTCCGAAACGGCAAAGGCAAGTTCGACGCACAAGTGCTGCTTGACGATGTCACGCTGAAGTTCAATGAAGCTTGGCCGGCCGCCACGGCGTTCTCTGCCACGGCACGCTTTACTGGCCCGGGCATGGCTCTTGAAGGCATGCGTGCGCAGTTGATCGATACCTTGGTGAGCGAAGCAGAAGGCGGCATCACTGATTTCAAAGAACCTTGGCTGGATTTGAAGCTGCGCGGCGGCGGCGATGCGGAAGGGCTTCGTCGTTTGGTCCTGCAAACTCCCTTGTATGCACCTAATCGCAGCCACCTTGATGCCTTGTCCATCTCTGGGCCGGCGGCGGTGGATCTGCGTCTTCGCATGCCGCTTCGCAAAGAGCTCGGTACGCGTGAAGTTGAGGGTCGGCTCTCCCTCGACAACGCGACGGTCAGTGATCGCCGCTGGGCCGTGCGCTTCGACGGCATGACCGGTGGTATTCCGTTTACCGATCGTGGATTCGCGGCCGAAGCTTTGCCTGTGCGTTACGGCGAAACACCCGGCGTGTTCTCACTTCGTGTGGGC
This sequence comes from Lysobacteraceae bacterium, assembly GCA_027483045.1. Taxonomy (GTDB): domain Bacteria; phylum Pseudomonadota; class Gammaproteobacteria; order Xanthomonadales; family Xanthomonadaceae; genus Silanimonas. The sequence goes on along the minus strand of JAIXVL010000212.1, from coordinate 6,907 downwards.
GATACGGTGCTGTCTTCCGACCATGTCGCAGAAATGCAGCTCGAAGCCGAGTTGGCGCCCGAGCAGTTGCTTGATCGCAGCCCGGAGTTGGCGTGGCTCAAGCCTTGGCTGGAAGGACGCAGCAGCTGGAAGGTCGGCGTTTCGGTGCCGCGCAATGCCGCAGATGCCGCTGCGCCGCCTTCGGTGCTGAGCTTGCAATCCAATCTGGTGGGCACACGCCTTGGATTGCCTGCGCCGCTGCGCAAGAGCGCCGCGACACCGCTACCGCTGCAGTTGTCGCTGCCACTGCCCATTGGCAAGGGCGAGCTTGAGCTTCAGTTGGGTCAGTTGATGCGTTTACGCGGTCGCATGGCCACGAACACCACTCCGTTCGCTGGTCTTGCAGAGTTCGGCAGCGATGCCTCCGGCACGCGCATGCCGGCGCGCGGCATTGCTGTTCGTGGCCAAGTGCCTAGCCTCGACGTCGGTGGTTGGATCGCTGCTGCTTCGGGAGGTGGCGCTGGCGGCGGCGGTTTGCAGTCGGTGGATGTGCGCGTCGGTGCGATCGATGTGCTGGACCGCAGCTTTGGCGAAGGGCGTTTGGAATTGCGTCGTGAGAACACAGGGCTGTGGGTGCGGTTTGATGGCCCCTCGATTGCAGGGCAAGTGAACGTGCCCTCGGCCGACGGTGCAGCGATTGATGGCAACTTCGAACGCTTGCATTGGCCCGCGCCCGATGCGCGCGCCATGACCGGCCAAGCCGATGCCGCACCGCCCGCGGTGGATCAAACCGATCCCTCGCGCCTGCCGCCGCTTCACTTCCGCATTGATGATTTCCGTTTGGGTCAGGCCCGTTTGGGGCGTGCAGATCTGCGCACCTTCCCCACACCGGAAGGCATGCACATTGATCGCTTCAGCACCAATTCCGAAGCCTTGAAGCTGGATGCCAGCGGTGACTGGACGCGCATTGGTGGCCAGACACGTTCGCGGTTCGCGCTCGATTTCGACGCGGAAAGCTTGGGCGGGATGCTCGATGCTTTGGGATTCACCGGAATGATCGAGCAGGGCCCGGTCAAGGCACGGATGGTGGGTGATTGGCCGGGTTCGCCAGGCAGCTTCCGTTTGGATCGTTTCGACGGCAATTTGCGCCTCGATGTGGGCAAGGGCCGTCTTTTGGATGTGGAACCGGGCACCGGTCGCTTTTTAGGATTGGTGTCGATTGCTGAGATTCCGCGCAGGCTCACACTCGACTTCAGCGACTTCTTCTCGAAGGGCTTTGCGTTCAACGGAATGAGCGGCGACTTCGAGTTCGATGTGGGCTCGGCCAGCACCAGCAATCTGCGGATTGACGGGCCTTCAGCCGAGATCAACGTGAGTGGCCGCACGGCCTTGGCCGCGCGCGAGTACGACCAGCGCGTCGAAGTGCTACCCAAAGCCGGTGGCGTCTTGCCGGCAATTGGCGCGGTCACCGCTGGGCCCGCGGGTGCTGCACTGGGCGCTGTGGCTCAGGCCGTGCTGCAGATTCCGCTCAAGCAGGTCACGCGCACCGTGTATTCCATTGAGGGCTCCTGGGCCGAGCCGAAAGTGAACGTGGTCGAGCGTGGCCCGCGCCGCAGCGTGCCCGCCGCCGAGCCAGTGGGTGCTGCGGAGCGGGCAGCCAAGCCAAAGACGGGCAGCAACGTCACGCGTTGAGCTTGCGATTTCCCGGCTCAAGCCCCACGTTCTATGCCTTCGTGCTGACGAGTTGCCCATGGATGCCTTGACCCTTGCCGAACAGACCCTGCTGCGCCCCACCGGGCTTGCGCTGGACGACATCGACCGCGTGATGGCCGAGCTCATGGGGCCGGGCATCGATTTTGGTGATCTGTACTTTCAGCACAGCCGCCGCGAGAGCTGGACCGTCGAAGACAGCATCGTCAAAGACGGCGCGCACAGCATTGAGCAGGGCGTGGGTGTTCGTGCCGTCAGCGGCGAGAAATCCGGCTTCGCTTACACCGATGAAATCGACTTGCCCGCGCTGTTGGAATCCGCGCGTGCCGCACGTGCCATCAGCCGCGAGGGCCTGAAGACGCCGCGCGGCCAACGCATCGTGGTGGCTGGGCGCAGCTTGTACTCGCCCATCGATCCGATTGACCGCTTAGGCCCCGAGGCCAAGCTGGAGCGTCTGCGCACGATTGAGGCGTGGGTGCGTGCGGCCGATCCGCGCGTTGTGCAGGTCAGTGTGTCCTTGTCGGGTGCCGTCGACACCGTTCTTGTGGCGCGAGGCGATGGTCGCTTAGCCGCTGATGTGCGCCCGCTGGTGCGCTTCAACGTGCAGGTCATCGTCGAACAGAACGGTCGCCGCGAATCCGGTTATGCCGGCGGTGGCGGGCGTTTCGACTACCTCGAATTGTTTGCTGATGGGCGGGCAGAGGGCTTGGCCAAAGAAGCCTTGCGCCAAGCCTTGGTGAATCTGGAGGCCGTGGATGCCCCCGCCGGAACACTGCCGGTGGTGCTTGGACCGGGCTGGCCGGGTGTGCTGCTGCACGAAGCCGTGGGCCACGGGCTGGAGGGCGATTTCAATCGCAAGGGCACCTCGATTTACTCCGGCCGCATCGGCGAGCGCGTCGCGGCAAAGGGCGTGACCGTGATTGATGACGGCACGCTCGATGCACGCCGTGGTTCGCTCAACATCGACGATGAAGGCGAGCGCACGCAGCGCACCGTGCTCATCGAAGACGGCATCCTCAAGGGCTACATGCAGGACAGCTTGAACGCGCGTCTGATGGGCGTTGCGCCCACCGGCAATGGCCGCCGCGAAAGCTTTGCGCACCTCCCCATGCCGCGCATGACCAACACCACCATGGCGGCGGGTTCGCACACGCTCGAAGAAATGATTGCTTCAGTGGAGCGTGGGCTGTTCGCGCCCAACTTCGGCGGTGGCCAAGTCGACATCACCACCGGCAAGTTTGTGTTTTCGGCCAGCGAGGCCTACCTCATTGAGAACGGGAAAATCACCATGCCAGTGAAGGGCGCCACGTTGATCGGCAACGGCCCGGAAGTGATGAATCGCGTGTCGATGGTCGGCAATGACCTGCAACTCGATGCCGGTGTGGGCGTGTGCGGCAAGAACGGCCAGAGCGTACCCGTGGGCGTGGGCCAACCCTCACTCAAGATCGATCAGATGACGATTGGCGGAACCAAAGCGTGAGGCATCGGCTTCTCGCCGCCTTGCGCTTAGTCTTCGCTCGGCGGGCTCTCGTCGTCGTAAGGCACGCCAGCGTCGTCTTCATCGGTGGCTTCGGTCTCGGCCATCAGGTCGCGCAGCTCGCGGTACAGCTCACGGAACGCGTGCGGCGGCTTGTTGGCCGCACGTTCGGCTTTGGCGTTGCGCGCCAAGGTGCGCAGCTGCTGGCGGTCGCCCATCGGGTAAAGCTGCAGAAACTCAGCCAAGGCGGCGTCGCCTTCGTTCACCAGCTTCAAACGCCAGTGCTCCACGCGATGCATGGCCGCCGCTTCGCGGCGCGCATCTTCTTTGGTGTGCTCGAGCGCAGCACGCAGCTTGTCCAACACCTCATCGTCTTCGCGGCGCATGGCTTTGGCCAAAAACTGCGTTTGCCGTTTGCGCGCGATGTGCGACTTGATGCGCTGCGAGTCGATGACCAGCGCGCGCAGTTCATCGGGCAACGGCAACAGCGCCAGATTGGACACCGTGGTGTCCATCAACTTATCCGCCATCGACAGCACGCCCAAGGCTTCGCGCCGCTTTTGGCTGCGGCTGTCGTCCAAAAATTCGCCGGTGTCTTCGTCGCGTCCGCGCATGCGCCTGCCATCGCCTGAATCAGTCCCAAGGATACCGCAGTGACCCGTTCTACCCCTGAAATGACTGCCGCACCCGACACTTCGCAGGCCACGTTGGATCAATTGGAGGCTCTGGCCCGCCAGGCCTTGGACGACGCCAAGCAGCTCGGCGCCACACAGGCCGAGGCCAGCGCCAGCGACGAGCGCGGCCTCAACGTGAACGTGCGAATGGGCGAGGTGGAAAGCGTTGAGCGCACGCGCGATCGCGGCGTGGCCGTGACGGTGTACTTCGGCAAGAAGAAGGCGCAAGCCAGCACGGCCGATTTGAAGCCCGAAAGCCTTCGTCGCACGGTGGAAATGGCTTGCGCGATTGCCCGCCACACCGAACAGGACGAGGCCAGCGGCTTGGCCGATGCCGAGCGGCTCGCGGGTCAGGCGCGTGATTTCGATCAGTGGCACCCCTGGGGTATCGAGCCCGACGCCGCCGTGGCGCTGGCGCTCGAGGCTGAAGCAGCCGGTCGGAGCTTCGACGCGCGCATCAGTAACTCCGATGGTGCGTCGGTCTCCAGTCATGGGGGTTTGAGCGTGTATGCCAACTCGCATGGATTCGTTGGCCGCGAGCGCAACACCAGCCACTCCATCAGCACATCCTTGATCGCCGGTCAGGGCGAGTCGATGCAAGGCCAGCACTGGTACACCGCGGCCTTGATGGCCAGTGGTTTGGAGTCCGCCGAATCGGTGGGTCGCAAGGCCGCTGAGCGCACGCTGGAGCGTCTGAATCCGCGCAGCGCGCCCACGGGCAGCTTTCCCGTGCTGTTTGCGCCGGAAGTGGCGCGTTCGCTGGTCGCGCATCTGGTGGGCGCGGTTTCGGGCAGCGCGCTGTATCGCAAGGCCAGCTTTCTTCTCGACGCCAAGGGTCAGCGCCTGCTGCCGGAGTGGGTGAGCATTGTCGAGAAGCCGCACCTGCAGCGCGGCTGGCGCTCGGGCTATTTCGACGCCGATGGCGTGGCCACGAGCGAGTCCGCTTTGATCAGCGAGGGCGTTCTGCAGCGCTATGTGCTGGGCACGTATTCGGCGCGGCGCTTGGGCTTGGAATCGACGGGTAACGCAGGCGGCGTGCATAACCTGGAGGTCTCGGCCAATGCCGAAGGCTTCGATGCTTTGGTGCGCGGCATGGGCCGCGGCCTCGTGGTCACCGAGCTGATGGGGCAGGGCGTGAATACCGTGACCGGTGACTACTCGCGCGGCGCGGCCGGCTTTTGGGTCGAAAACGGCGAGCTGGCCTACCCGGTGGATGAACTCACGATCGCCGGTCATCTTCGCGACATGTATGCGGGTATTGAAGCCATCGGCGCCGATATCGATCGGAGATCCGCTACGGCGATTGGCAGCGTGTTGATTGGCAAGATGACAGTGGCCGGCGGCGAGGCTTGATCAGTCCCGGCGGAGCGGTGGAAAAGCTCGCTCCGCCTTGACAGGCTTTCACGCAATGCCGACAGTGGCTGGGTCTCCCCCAACAACCAAGGGCAAGCCCATGTCTGACGCATTTTCGCCGCCTCCCGCTCCCGCTACCGAAGGCATCAGTGCCGAAGAGCGTCAGTGGGCCATGTTTGCGCATTTGTCCGCTTTGCTCGGTGGTCTGCTCACCAGCGTTGTCGGCGGTTGGGGTACTTTCGTGGGGCCGCTTGTCATTTGGTTGATCAAGAAGGACACCATGCCCTTCGTCGGCGATCAGGGCAAAGAAGCGTTGAACTTCAATATCACCGTTGCAATCATCGCGGTCGCCATGAGCCTGCTCTCGGTGGTGACCTTCGGTATCGGACTGATCATCGCGGTGCCGGTGCTGATCGTGGTCGGTATCGCATGGTTGGTGCTGACGATCATCGCCACGATCAAGGCCAACGAAGGCCAGTACTACCGCTATCCGTTCGCGATTCGCCTGATCAAGTAATCAGCGCGCGCGCTGGATCGCAAAAGCGGCCAAGTCTGAAAGGGCTTGGCCGTTTTCATTGGTGCCGCCGGGCAACTGCTTCAGCGCAGCCTCGAGTGCCTGCGCGCATTCGGCCAAGCGCGCACGCGCGCCATCGAGGCCCAGCAGAGTGACGTAAGTGCTTTTGCTTTGCGCTTCGTCCTTGCCAGCCGTTTTCCCAAGCGTGGCGGAGTCGGCTTCTACGTCGAGCAAGTCGTCGCGAATCTGGAAGCCCAAACCCAACTCGGCGCCAATGCGCTGGAGCACGCGCAACGCCGAATCATCTGCGTTGACGAGATATCCGCCGAGCATCAACGAGGCTTCAATCAAGGCGCCGGTCTTCAGCCGGTGCATGTGAGCCAAAGCCTCAAGCGATTGGTTGTTGCCCGTCGCGGCCATGTCCAGTGCCTGTCCACCGCACATGCCGCGCGAACCCGACGCCCTCGCCAGTTCGGCCAACGCGGCAACACGGGCTTCGGCCGGTGCAGGTGCATTGGCCAGCAGATGAAAGGCTTCGGACTGCAGCGCGTCGCCGACAAGGATCGCAGTGGCTTCATCGAAGGCCACGTGCACGGTGGGCCTGCCACGACGCAGAGCGTCATCGTCCATCGCGGGCAGATCGTCGTGCACCAACGAATACGCATGAATCAGTTCGACCGCCGCTGCGGCATGGTCCAGTGCGGCCATCTGCTGCGCACTGGCTCGGTTCACTGCATGCGCCGCGGCGTAAACCAACAGCGGGCGCAGGCGCTTGCCATCGCCGAGCACGGCGTAACGCATGGCCTCATGAAGACGTTGCGGAGACTCCGAAGCTGGCGGCAGTTGCGCCGCGAGAAAACCGTCGATGCGCTGGCGCCACGCGTCGAGCAGCGCCTTACTCTGCATCGTGCTTGAACTCGCGCGCTGATTCCGGATCGGCAGGATCGCCCAAGAGCTTGATGCGCAATTCGGCCTGCTCCAACGCTCCTTGGCACTGCCGATAAAGCGCAACGCCACGCTCGTAGGCGCCTAGGGATTCTTCCAGCGTCATGTCGCCGGCTTCTAGGCGGGTCACCAAGGTCTCGAGTTCATCGAGGGCGCGTTCAAAATCCTGCGGCGGCACGGGCGTGTTCATGGCCCAAGTTTAGCCGCCTGCACGCTGCCAAAGCAGCCGGGCCTTACGCTCTCGCAGCCACCCAT
>JAIXVL010000145.1 GCA_027483045.1 Lysobacteraceae bacterium | reverse complement strand
TGGGCGGCGTCTTGGGCGAAGGCCTGGCCGGTGAAGGCGGCCGAGCCGGCGAGGCCGAGCATCAGCGCTTGTTTCACGCTGGCGGCAAGCGGATTACGTTGCGTCATGGGGTTGTCCTTGCTGGAGAACGTGTTGAAAGGGGACTGGCTGAGGAACGCTGCCGCGTCGACCGCCGAGGCCAAGGGCTGTGTACGCCATGTGACCAGATGCAAGGTTTAATACTTCCTTCACTTCGCGTCTAGTGCCTTTTTGCTTGTCCTGAGTCCTGACAGGCTCGGGCGTGCGCTAAGCGATTGAAAGCTAAAGCATTGGCGCAAAACTCAGAGCGCGTACCCAAACTGCTGCCGGAACTGCTCGGCAAACTCGGCGTAGTCAAAACGCTGGTTCTGCGGGCCGAGGTGCTCGATCTTCAGAGCGCCCATGAGGCTGGCAATGCGACCGGTGGTGGCCAAATCCAGCCCATTCATGAAGCCGAAGATCAGCCCCGCCCGGTAGGCGTCGCCGCAGCCGGTCGGGTCGACCACGCGCATGGCGTTGGCCGAGGGGATCATGACGAGACCGTCCGGCGTGTGGACCTCGGAGCCCTTCGGGCCGCGAGTGATGAAGTAGGCCTTGACCTTGCTGGCGATGGTTTCGGCCGACCAGCCGGTGCGCTCCTGCAGCAGGCTTGACTCATAGTCGTTGACCGTCACATAGGTGGCTTGGTCGATCATCCGGCGCAGTTCCTCGCCGTTATAGAGCGGCATGGCCTGGCCGGGGTCGAAGATGAAGGGGATGCCGCACTCGGCGAACTCGGTGCAGTTCTGCAGCATGGCCTCGTAGCCGTCCGGCCCGACGATGCCGAAACCCACGCCCGGCACGTCGCGCACGTGGTTTTCGTAGCTGCGCATCATGGCGCCCGGATGGAAGGCGGTGATCTGGTTGTCGTCCAGGTCGGTAGTGATGAAGGCCTGTGCCGTGTACAGGTCGGTGATCTCCTTCACATGCGTGAGGGGAATCCCCAAGTCCTGGAAATGCGCCCGATAAGGCGCGAAGTCGGCCCCGACGGTGGCCATAGGCAGCGGTTTGCCGCCCAGAAGGTGCAAGTTGTAGGCGATGTTGCCGGCGCAGCCGCCGAACTCGCGGCGCATGCGCGGTACCAAGAAGGACACATTCAGGATGTGCACCTTGTCCGGCAGGATGTGGTTCTTGAACTGGTCTTGGAACACCATGATGGTGTCGTAGGCCAACGAGCCGCAGATCAGGGCAGCACTCATCCGTTATCGTCCTTCGGGGTTGGTGGGGCCGCGTGCTCCGGTTCGCCAAGGGCGGCAAGCGGAAGTGACCAGCCGCATAGGTTAGCCGCCGACGAGGCCTTGCGCACACCGCGCTGCCCGCGAAACGCCCTCAAACCGCGCCAGATAACGGGGTTTTTCCTTGCTGGAGTAGGGGCTGATTGCTACCCTTGCACGCTTGCATTTCGCTCACTTTTCGGCCTTACCCCTGATGTTCAAGAAGCTCCGCGGCCTGTTTTCCAACGACCTGTCGATCGATCTCGGCACGGCCAACACCCTTATCTATGTGCGCGGGCAGGGCATCGTGCTCAACGAACCTTCGGTCGTGGCGGTGCGTCAGGACCGCGGCGTGGGTTCGGCCAAGTCGGTCGCTGCGGTGGGCGCGGAAGCCAAGCGCATGCTGGGCCGCACGCCGGGCAACATCACCACGATTCGCCCGATGAAGGACGGCGTCATCGCCGACTTCACCTACACCGAAGAAATGCTGAAGCACTTCATTCGCAAGGTGCACACCAGCCGCCTGCTGCGCCCCAGCCCGCGTGTGCTGATCTGCGTGCCCTGCGGTTCGACCCAAGTGGAGCGCCGCGCCATCAAGGAATCGGCGCTGGAAGCCGGTGCGCGCGATGTGTTCCTCATCGAAGAGCCGATGGCCGCAGCCATCGGTGCCGGCATCCCCGTCGGCGAAGCCTCGGGTTCGATGGTGATCGACGTGGGCGGCGGCACCACCGAAGTGGCGGTGATTTCGCTCAATGGCATCGTGTACTCGCAGTCGGTGCGTATCGGCGGCGACCGCTTCGACGAAGGCATCATCAACTACGTGCGCCGCAACCACGGCACCCTGATTGGCGAAGCCACGGCAGAGCGCATCAAGCTGGAAATCGGCTGCGCCTACCCGCAGAAAGAACAGCGCACCATGGAAGTCTCCGGTCGCAACTTGGCCGAAGGCGTGCCGCGCAATGTGCGCATTTCCTCGGCCGAGATTTTGGAAGCCCTGCACGAGCCGCTGTCCGGCATCGTGACCGCGGTGAAGCAGGCGCTCGAGCAGACACCGCCCGAGCTCTGCGCCGACGTCGCGGAGCGCGGCATTGTGCTCACCGGCGGTGGTGCGCTGTTGAAGGACCTCGACAAGTTGCTCTCCGAAGAAACCGGTCTGGCCGTGCATGTGGCCGATGACCCGCTGACCTGCGTGGCACGCGGTGGCGGCCGAGCCTTGGAGCTGGTCGACATGACGGGCAACGAGTTCTTCTCGCCGGAGTGAGCCACGCCGCCGCGCTCGATCGCTACGCACAATGATCCGGCCCGGCACTCCAGCGCCGAAGCTTGCCGATGCGGCTGTGGGCACCTTGCCTTTGCTGGCCTGCATCACGCTCTCAGCAGTGCTGATGGTGGCGGATCATCGCGGCGATCTTTCGCCGCGCGTGCGCGCGGAGCTTTCGCGTATTGCTGAGCCGATGTGGCGCCTCGCTGCATTGCCCTCGACCGTTTGGCGATGGGCCGACACCACGCTTGCGCGCCAGCAGCTGTTGGCCAACGACAACGTGGCCATGCGCCGCGAGTTGCAGCTTCGTGATGCGCAGTTGGCCAGGCTTGAGGCGGTGTCGCGCGAAAACAATCGCTTGCGCGCGCTGTTGGGCGGCACCGGCAACTATCGGCTCGCCGTGCAGATGGCCGGCATTGTCGATGTCGATTTGAACCCGTGGCGCCAGCGGGTCCGCTTGGATCGCGGCAGCGCCGAAGGCGTGGAAGTGGGCCAGGCGGTCATCGATGCGGGCGGAATGTTGGGTCAAGTCATGCAAGTGTCCGAGCACGGAGCAACGGCCTTGCTGCTGACCGATGCGAGCCACTCGGTGCCGGTACAGGTGGTGCGCACGGGCTTGCGCTTGGTGGCCGATGGCACCGGCAGAAGCAATGCGCTGAAGGTCCCCAACATCCCGCAGTCCGCCGATATTCGGGTGGGCGATCTCTTGGTCACATCAGGCATTGGTGGGCGGTTTCCGGCGGGCTTTGCCGTGGGCACCGTGCGCAGCGTTGGCCCGGATGACACGCGACTCTTTCTGGTGGCGGAAGCCGAGCCTGCCGCCCAGTTGGATCGTGGTTTGGAAGTGCTGCTGGTGATGCGCGGCGAGATCGATACCGATATTGGCCCACCAATTCCCGAAGGCTATCGAGACCCTGAGCCGGAACCGGAAGCCGTGCCTGAGGTGCAGCCATGAACCGCGACGTTCCGTTGTGGCTGCGCATAGGCAGCATGGCGGTCGGACTGATGTTCCTGATCATTCCCTTGCCTTCGCCGCTCGATGGCCTGCGACCGCACCTTTTGGCCTTGGCGCTCGCGTATTGGACCTTGGAGTCGCCCGGGCGAACCGGTTTGGCCTTGGCTTGGTGCGTGGGATTGTTGGCCGATGTGGCGACCGGCACGCTGCTGGGCGAGCAAGCGCTGCGTATGGCCGTGCTCGTGTATCTGGTGCAGCGCTTCCGACCGCAGTTGCGCTTTTTCCCGCTCTGGCAGCAGTCGGCAGCCATGGGGCTCATCCTGCTTAACGATGTGGCTTTGGCCACCACCATTCGCTTGGTGGCGGGCGCCGAAGTGCCCTCATGGAGCGTGTTGCTGTCGCCGCTCATGGGCATGGCCGCATGGCCGTGGTGGTTCCTGCTGCTCGATGCCTTGCGCCTGCGACATCGTGAGCGGGTAGGTGGGCGATGAGGCGTTGGCGGCCGCGGCCGCTGCGCAACACCGCGGTGGAAGCGGAGCAGTTTCGTTGGCGTGCCGCACTGGCGTTTCTTGGTGTGGCCGCTGCCTTGCTAGGCCTCGTGGTGGGCTACAGCCATTTGCAGATCAACCGCTACGAGGAATACCGCACGCGCTCAGAAGAGAATCGGATCAAGCTCGATCCGATCGTCCCGGCGCGTGGGTTGATCTACGACCGCAACGGTGTGCTGCTGGCGGATAACGCGCCTGCCTATCGGCTCGATATCGTTCCCGAGCGTGTTGAGGACATGGCCGCTTTGCTCGCTGCGCTCAAAGCGCGCGTGGACTTGAGTGAGGACGAGATTCGGCGCTTCGAGACTGCGCGCAAAGGCGCGCGCCGCTTCAAGCCGGTGGTGCTGAAACTGCGCTTGAGCGAAGAAGAGATTGCGCGGCTTTCCGTTGATCGCCATCGGTTTCCCGGCGTCGAGATTGTTCCTTACCTCACACGGCGCTATCCGTTTAGCGAAATCACCGCACACATCATTGGTTACGTGGGGCGCATCGATATGGACGATGCGGAGGCACTGACCGAGCGCGGCGAAGAGCGCTTCACTGCCTTGCCGCATATTGGAAAGACCGGCATCGAGCGCTACTACGAAGCGCGTTTGCGTGGCGATGTGGGTTACCAGGAAGTTGAAACCAACGTCGAGAATCGCCCACTGCGCGTGCTGCGTCGCCACGATGCGAAGCCGGGGCAGGACCTGTACCTCAGCATCGATATTCGCTTGCAGAAAGCCATGGTCGAGGCGTTCCAGGGTTTGCACGGCACTGCCGTGGCCGTGGATCCAGCCAGCGGCGAAATCCTCGCTATGGTCAGCCTGCCCAGCTACGACCCCAATCTGTTTGTTGGCGGAATTTCGTTCGCCGACTATCGCGCGCTCAACGACGATGTGGCGCGGCCGCTGTTCAATCGCACCGTGCTGGGCGGCTTTCCGCCGGGTTCGACCATCAAGCCCTTCATGGCGTTGACGGGTTTGGAGGAAGGCGTGATCACGCCCGAGACCACGGTGTTCTCGACGGGGGCGTTTCGTTTGCCCGGCCAAGCGCGCGAGTATCGCGATTGGCGCCCGGGTGGCCACGGCACCATCAATCTGCGTGAATCGCTCGCGCAGTCGGTCAACACCTACTACTTCGAGCTGGCGATGAAGCTGGGCATCGATCGCATCAGTACCGATTTCGATCGCCTTGGATTTGGTCGTCCGACCGGCATCGATTTGGCGGGCGAGGCTTCGGGAGTGTTGCCTTCGCGCGCGTGGAAGCAGGCACGCTTCAAGCAGGCGTGGTACCCCGGCGAAACGGTGATCACCGGCATTGGTCAGGGCTATTGGGTGGTCACGCCTTTGCAGTTGGCGCAGGCCATCGGTGCCTTGGCTTCGGGTGGTGTGCTGCACCGTCCGCATTTGTTGCGTGAATCGCAGGCGGGTTTTGGAGCGCCGCGCGTGCGCGAGCCACAACCCGCCGGCGTGCGTCTGGTGAACAACCCGGCCGACATCGCTGCGGTGAATGAAGGTCTGGTGGCCACCATGCATGGCCCGACCGGTTCGGGAGCAGCAGCAGCAGCGGGCGCGCATTACTTGATGGCTGGAAAGACCGGAACCGCCCAGCGCGTCAGTCGCCAAGGCACAGAGCGTTTGGACCCGGCCAAGTTGCCTTACCACTTGCGCCATCAGGCTTTGTTCGTGGGTTACGCACCCGCCGAGAAGCCCACGATTGCACTCGCTTTGGTGGTGGAACACGGCGGCTCGGGTTCGCGCGCCGCGGCGCCAGTTGCGCGCCGGATTTTCGATGCCTGGATGGGGCCGCCACCGGCGAATGCCGTACCTGCCTTGCTTGCCGCGCCCGCGCCGGCTTCAACAGAACCGTCCGCCGCAGAGCCCGCCGCTCCGGCAACGGAGCCCGCGCGATGACCGGGCTGCTGCGTTGGCTGACGGGCTGGGTGTGGCGCTGGTTGGACCGCGTCGATCTGCCCCTGCTTTTCGGGCTCTTCGCCATCATGGGCATCAGCCTGATGGTGCAGGCCAGCGCGGGCGGTGACCTCGACTCGGTGCTAAAGCAGGGAGCGCGCTTTGTCATCGGTCTTGCCGCTTTGTTGGCACTGTCGCGCCTCAGCCCTGCTGATCTGCGCAACTGGACGCCCCTGGCCTATTTGGCCAGCTTGTTGCTCCTCGGTTTGGTGTTCGTGTTTGGTTCGGGCCGAAGCGCAAACCTCTGGTTGAACTTGGGCGTGTTTTATCTGCAGCCGGGCGAACTGCTGAAGCTGAGCGTGCCCATGATGGTGGCGTGGTTTCTGCACCAAGCCGTATTGCCGCCCGGATGGCGCACGCTGGCCATCACCGCGGCCATCATTGGATTTCCGGTGGCCTTGACCGTTTTGCAGCCTGATTTGGGCACGGGCTTGCTGGTGGGTGCTTCCGGTGTTTTTGCCGTTTTCTTGGCGGGCATTGCGTGGTGGCGCATCGCGCTGTTCGCAGGCCTCGGGCTTTCGGCATTACCGGTGGGCTGGCAATTCCTGATGCCCTACCAGCGTGATCGCATTCTGACCTTCCTCGATCCGGAGTCCGATCCGCTGGGTGCGGGCTGGAACATCATTCAGTCGAAGATTGCGATTGGCTCGGGCGGAATGACCGGCAAAGGCTGGGGGCAGGGCACGCAAGCCCATCTCGATTTCCTGCCTGAGCACACCACCGATTTCGTGTTCTCTGTGTACAGCGAAGAATTCGGCTGGATGGGCGTAGTGCTGCTGTTGGGTCTGTACCTGTTTGTGGTGGGTCGCGCGCTGTGGCTCGCCGCGCAGGCGCGTGACACCTATGCACGCTTGCTTGCTGGCGCGTTGGCGCTGACGTTCTCGGTGTACGTGATCGTCAATGGTGGCATGGTGGCGGGGCTTTTGCCCGTCGTCGGCGTGCCGATGCCACTGCTCAGTTACGGCGGCACATCGGCCGTTTCGCTTCTTGCCGGCTTCGGGATCGTGATGGCGGCGGGCGCACATCGCCGAAGTTGGGGCGGCTGAGTTACCGCTTTACGCGCGTGTGAACGTCGGGGTTCACAGCCTCGCGTGGTACATTTCGCAGCGTTCCGCGGCATCGGGCCGCGAGGGATTCCTGCTTGATTCGCATGCGTTTCGCCCCAGTTTTCTTTCTTGCCGCGTTGGCCTTGGCAAATCCCGTTTCCGCTGCTGAAACCGACCCCGCCGCCAAAGCCGCCTTCGTCGCTGAAGCCGGAAAGAAGTACAGGCTTTCGGCGGAAGAAATCGATACTTGGTTGGCGCAGGCCACCTATCGCCAAAGCATCGTGACCGCCATGTCTCGGCCTGCCGAGCGGGCCAAGCCGTGGCGCGACTACCGCCCCATCTTCATGACCGATGCGCGCATTGCCGCGGGGCGTCGTTTCCTTGAAGAGAATCGTGCCGAATTGCAGAAGGTCGAGGCAGCGACGGGCGTGCCGAAGCAATACATCGTGGCCATCATTGGTGTGGAAACCTTCTACGGCCGCATCATGGGTAGCCACAAAGTGCTGGATGCGCTCTACACCTTGGGCTTCCATTACCCGAAGTTGGGTGATGCACAGCGCGAGGCCATGCGCGGTGCGTTCTTCCGTGACGAGTTGGCGCAATCTTTGCTCTTGGCGCGCGAAGAGGGCCTCGATATTCCGGGCCACACCGGCAGCTACGCCGGCGCGATGGGTTGGGGCCAGTTCATGCCTTCGAGCTACCGCGCTTACGCGAAAGACGGCGATGGCGATGGCAAGCGTGATTTGTTCGGCTCGCTGCCCGATGTGTTTGCTTCGGTCGCCAATTACTTCGTAGCGCATGGCTGGGAGCCGGGCAACCCGGTGGTCGCTCGTGCGACGGCGAACGAAGGCGCCGTGTTCGCGCCGCCCACGCTCGAGCCTCTGTACGGTTTGGCCGAACTAGGCGAAAAAGGATTTCGCCCTGCGGAAGCCTTGGGCCACGACGCGCCGGCCACGCTGGTGACCTTGGAAGGTGCTGCGGGTACCGAGCACTGGTTGGGCTTCAAGAATTTCTACGTGATCACGCGCTACAACCGTTCACCGATGTACGCCTTGGCCGTGCACCAACTGGCTGAAGCGGTGGCTGCAGGCGAGGCGCCGGCCGCCGTTGCTGAAACACCTGCCGCGCTGTGATGTGGCGTTCGCTTCTGTTGCTTGCCGCAGCCGCCAGCCTGGCGGGTTGTGGCAGTGCGCCCAAGCCGCGCCCAGATCCCTACGCGGGCCAAGCGGGCAGCGAGTCGCGGGCTTTGCGCGACGGAGGCGCCACCAACATCGATGCCTTGCCGCCGCCGCCCTCGTGCGTGCCGCCGCGCGAGCACGACGAAAGCCAATACACCGCAGGCGGCCTCTATGCGCCGGGCTTGGCCGACAGCGCACCGCCGACGCCGGTCGATGTGTCGAACATCCCTGAGCCGGTGCCGCGTCGCGAGCCATTGGCCCGCTATGGCAACCGCTCGACCTACAGCGTTCTGGGCCGCACCTATCGGGTGATGGAATCGGCGGAAGGCTACGAAGAGCGCGGCATTGCCAGTTGGTACGGCTACAAGTTCCATGGCCGCCACACCTCCAGCCGCGAGCGCTACGACATGTGCGCGTTCACGGCCGCGCACAAGACCTTGCCTCTGCCCAGCTACGTGCGCGTCACCAACCTAGATAACGGTCGTAGTGTCGTCGTGCGAGTGAATGATCGCGGCCCCTTCCACGCCGGTCGCATCATCGATATGAGCTATGCCGCTGCCACTCGTTTGGACATGAAGCGTGCAGGCACAGCCCGCGTGGAAGTCGTGGCCCTGATGGGGCCTGACGCCACCATGCTCGCTGCTCCTGAAGCGGCCCGCCCCGAGCCGCTGCGCAGCAACGCCCCACGGGTCACTCCGCTTCCCGAGGCCCCTGTGCAAGGGCCACGCCCTCTGGAAGCGGAGGCAATGCCGCGCGCCGAAGTGTTGCCGCAAGCCCCCGCACGCCCGTTTACTCAGGGCCCGCAAGTCGTGCAGGTCGGCAGCTTTGGCGACCGCAACAACGCGCAGCGTCTGGTCGAACGATTGGCCGAGGCCGGTATTCCCGGCGCTCAGCTCGATCACGCCATTGTGGGTGAGCGCAGCCTATGGCGTGTTCGTTTTCCTGCCTCGGCGGCCGATACGGCGATGGCCTTGGCCGAGAAAATTGCCGAAACAGGCTTGGCCAGCCCCCGCCTGTTCAGTGAGTAAGCCTTAATCTTTACGTCTTCTGGCCGCGAGTTGCGGCCTTTCCCGATTTGGAGCCCCGTCGTCCCCATGCGTGCTGTTGCCTTGTTTGCGCTTTCCTTCCTTGCCGCCAGCATCGCTGGTGCACAAGTGCCCACGCCGGTCGTTCCGCAGCCCACCGCCCCGTCCGCGCAGCCGGTGGCCGTGCCGCCCGCACCCGCCTCACAGGGTGCTGCTTGGATCTTGATGGACGCCACCAGCGGCCAGGTGCTCGCGGGCAACAACATCGACGTGCCGCGCTCGCCGGCTTCGCTCACCAAGGTCATGACCTCTTACGTGGTGGCGGCCGAGCTGGCCTCGGGTCGCATCAAGAAAGACGATCAGGTGCTGATCTCGGAGCGCGCCTGGCGTGAGGGCGGTGCGGGCACGACCGGTAGTTTCTCGGGTTTCGAGTTGAACAGCCGTGCGCCGCTTGAAACCGTAATGACCGGCATGGTGGTGCAAAGCGGTAACGATGCTTCGATTGCGCTGGCTGAGCACATCGCCGGTACGCAGGAAGCCTTCGCCGATTTGATGAACAGCTACGCGAAGAAGCTGGGCATGACCAACAGCCACTTCGCCAATGCCCATGGTTTGGATGCGCCCGGCCAGACCATGAGTGCGCGCGATATGGCGATTCTTTCGCGTGCCCTCATCAATGAATTCCCAGAGGCGTACGCACTGCACTCCATGAAGGAGTTCACCTGGAACGGCATCACCCAGCACAACCGCAACGGTCTGCTGTGGAAAGACCCCAGCGTTGATGGCATCAAAACCGGCCACACCAATACCGCGGGCTACAACTTGGCGGCCTCGGCGAAGCGCGGCGATATGCGTCTCATCTCCGTGGTGATGGGCATCGAAACCGATAACCGCGCCGATGCCTTCCGCATTCGCGAGGGCGACAACTTGGCCTTGCTGAATTGGGGCTTCCGCTTTTACGAAACCCACGCGCTGTTTGGCAGCACGCAGCCGCTGGCCACGCAGCCCTTGTTCAAGGGCGAGACCGACACGGTGGCCTTGGGCGTGACGCGTCCGATTCTGGTCACCTTGCCGCGT
>JAIXVL010000157.1 GCA_027483045.1 Lysobacteraceae bacterium | reverse complement strand
GCCGCGGGGAAATCCACGTACTCGCGCTCAACCAAGTGCACGCCTTCGGATTTCACCGACAAGGACACCGAGCCCAAGGCAAGCACGGCAGCAAGGGCGAGGAGAGCGTGACTTAGCGAGGGTGGCGAGCGTCGGAACATGCGTTTCTCAGAAGGTCAGCACGGCATTGATCAGGCCGGAATAGAGCGTGCCCTGCTCATCTCCGTAGAAGCGGCGAACGCCGTCGCCCGGGCAAAGCACCGCAAACGAACCATTGACCACAATGTTTTGGATAAACAACGGCCGCCACTGCACACCCACCGAGGCGTCCCACCCCAAGGTCTTCGGCGGTGGCGCTTCGTTGCGCAGTACGCCCAAAACTTCGGTGTGCATGAAGCGGAGATGCGAGACGTTGGTGGTCACCCGAACCTCAGGCGTCACGTCGAAGTCAGCACCGACGCCCAAGAGCGCAAGGCCAGGGTTCACAAAATTCGACTGGCCCTGTTCTTTTGACGAGCGAAGTGAGGGCAGCAAGCCATTGCGCGCAGAAAGCGCCACGCCACCGCCACCGACCAGAGGCACCGGCTGGCGAATGAAGTAGCTGGTATCGGCACCGGCAAACTGCGGATTCTCGAAGATGGCGTCGAAACCCTCGGCCTTGCCGTCATAGGGATTGGAATCGCCCGTGGCCAAAAGCAGATTGCCGCGCACACGCACCCAACTGAAATCGCGCGACAACTCAGTCGCGTGGAATGCAGCCCGAATCTTCTGCCGCCGCTGCGCAAGCGGATGCCGCGAATCAGTGCCGAGCGCGACATAAGTGGTGGTGCTGAGATTCAATCGCGACTTGGGCCACCACGAACTCAAATGCCCATCGCCGCTCACGCCCAGATAGGTGACCTGATAGCGATGCGGGCGCAGATCACCCAAGAACGAGGGCCGCACCAAGAACCCATTGGTGTCGTAGTGAAAGCGATCTTCGCGATTGCGGTTGTGCAGCACCGTGGCTTGGGAAGTGAAGCCCAGGCGCGGCCAATCCTGGCGATACAGGTTTGCCACGTACACATCGTCCTGCCGCAGGGGCTTCGTGATGTCGTTTAAGCCGCTGTTGGTGTCTTTCTCCATGCGGCGAAACCACGCCAAGTTGTACTGGAAGTGGTTGTTGTCGCGGTTACCGAATACACGAATGCCGAACGGTTGATCAATGAACAGAAACCCGCGGAAATCGCTGGTGAACGGCTGAATTCCCACGCGCAGACTGTCGAAGTCGTAGCGGTCCGATACGTTGCGCAGATGCTTGTCGTAGAACAGCTCTTGGAGGCTCGCGAACCGGTCAGTGCGCGTGCGCCCTTCGGTGGGGTCGATGCGCAGTAGACCGGCTTCCTGCGCCTGCACGTGGTTGACGGTCAACACAGGAACGATGCGGAACTCGTAATCCGGTGGTTTAAACGTGGTATTGCCCTTGATGATTGAGGCGCTGAGGATGAAGGTCTGAGCGGCAATCTCCTGCCGGTTGCGCCCGTAGATGTCGATGCCCTGACCGGGAATTCCAATCACCTGCGCGACCGGCACGGGAATGCGCCGCGATTCAACCAGTGTGTCGGACACCAGATTGAGTGCGAGGAAGACATCCTCGCCCCACTCGCGAACCGGCAGGTCGCCCTTCAATACGTTTTGGTTGTAGGGGTCGTACCACGGGAACTTGAAACCCAAGGTCTGCATCAAGCGCCAACGGTCAGGCACAGGCAGAGACTCACGCGGCAGATTGACGGCCGGAGCACTCACCTGCCCCGCTTCGGGTGCCGGCAAAGTGACCAAAGGCTGCGGGTGCTCTCCGGGCCGCAGCAATGGTGCCAAGGCCGCCGCGCGCACGCCGTCGGGCGTCACGATGATCGGCGCACCGGGTTCATCGGCAGGCTCGATGTTCCATTGCCCATCCTCAGTGCGCTGGCGCTGTAGCCATGCAGTGTCGTTCGCGCTCACACGCAACTCAAACCACGCGTCACGCTGCGATACAACCTCGAGCAAGCGGCCTCGCGCCACTTCACGCACGAGCGTGGCAGAAGCTTCGGGTGCTTCACGCAGCGCCACGCTTTTTGCCATCACCTGAACCACCTTGGCACTCGCCACACCTTCAGTCGCTGGCTCGTTAGCGGCGAACGCAGGCGCCGATATCAAGGCCGTCGCGATCGCCACGCAGAGCAGGATGGGGCGCGCAAAACTCATCGTTGCGCCTCCCTCTCAAACCTTGAGGGCGCAGGCGGCGAAGCACGCAGTGTCCTAAGCGCGCTAGGCAATGCCGTCGATGAAGCGCCGCCGGATGTGGGCAAATCGCCGCTGCCACAGACGTTCTGCTCATCGCTGCCGTTGAAGGGTGACTGCGGGCATTGCACGTATCGCAGGCCGAGTTGATCGGCACGACGTGCAAGCGGCGCATGGCCCAAACCACCGCCTCGCCATGCACCGGTACGGCTAATGCCGAGGAACGCGATCATGTCGTCCTGATCCACGCCATCACCCGACACACCCACCGCACCAATCAACACACCGTTGCGATACAGCGGCACGCCTCCAGGGAAAATCTGGATGCCGTTGTCGGCACCCATCGGCGCGCTGGTGCAACGGTTGATGATGGGGCCAGACGGTGCCAAAGACGCCGCCAACCCGGGAAACACCAAATCCAATTGCAGGCCGGTGTTGAACGCACTCCAGCCGGGCCGTGAACTCGAAAGCGGCCCGCGACCCCGTGCATCGATGCCATCAGGAAAGGCCGGTCGAGCAATGTTGCCGAGCGCGCGACTCGTAAACGCCATGCCGTCGGCGAACACGCTTGGACGCGCAAAAAACGGTACGGCCGAACGCGAATCGCCATTGAAGTAGAACGACATCTGCGCGGGCGAAGAGGACAGCGCAATGCGCTGCGCAGCGTCAGTGCGCGAGAACAGCGCCGCCGCCCTCGCCTTCTGCAGCGACACGTCAATGCCGAATACCGGCGCGTCCGGAGTGCGACCAATGCCCAAGACCCGCCCATCGGCATCAACGACTGAGACCGTGACCTGCGCCGGCGAGCCCAAGGGAATGCGGATTTGCGCACGTGCCGCATTAGCGACCTCGAGCGCTTGATCCAGCAAGGCACGAACATCATCCGCCGCCAATGAAATGCCAGCGACCGGAGGAAAACGGTTGCTGCCGTCGGGCTGCACCAAGCCAAAGGCATTGCCCATCAGGTTAAAGCGCTCCGGCGCAATGCCTGACTCGGGCAAACCAAAGACGCGACCTGTTCGCGCACCATCACTCGCAAGGTAGTAGCCGGGCACGTCCACGAAGCTTCCGCCGGAAGGCAGCACCGCATTGCTGTTTTCCAAACGGCTATCGGCATCGGAGTAACGCAGGCTTACACCGCCCGCCGTTACGCGTTCGGCGCGAATGCATTCCGGCGGCGCGAAAGCCGAGCCCGCCGACTGGGCAATGATTTCCTCGGGATCCGCATCGAAATCGAAAGGGAACGTGTCGAGCGAGTACGTCGGCGCCGAGCCCGCCATCACACCAATACCGCCCACTACGGTGCCGCCTTTGTAGAGCGGAAATCCGCCAGGGTCTGCCGAGAGACCCAAAGGCGAACGCCGCGGCCCAATGCCCATTGCCGAGCCCCCCTGCACCAGATCACCACAGGGCAATTGACTGAACTGCACGCCATACAGTGGCCCCGAGGGCACGTTGCGAATGCCGGGCGGAAAATGGTCCTGCACGATGTAGCTGGCCGTGCGCGTGCTGAACGCCTGCCCGGAGGACGACAAGTAAGCGCCGGTCACCGCCTTCGCGATGGCTGCTGCGGTACTCGGCACCACCAAGCCTTCCAAACCACCACCGCTCGACACACCACTGCTGATGCGCACCGTTCCGGCCGCACCGCTGGCCTGAAAAACAGCCAACACATTGCCCACGCGATCGACCACAGCAATCGTGGCCGGCTGGCGCAAACGCTGCGCCACATCGGCAGCACGCGCCACGACGCGCTGAACATCGGTGGATTCCAAACGCTGCAACGATGTGGCGGGCGCTGGGCAGCGCGCAGCGACACCAGCGCATGCCAGCGCGCATCCCAGACTCAATGCGGCAAGAGCAGTTTTTTTCAAGGCGCGCCCCCGTGCATGGGTGCATCCGCCAAAACGTCGGACTCCTTCAGAGCGGCATGCGCTGGGTGATAGTCATGGCACATACCGCAATCGGAGCGTACCTGCGTGGGCTTCGCCTCCGCGCCGGCATGGCAGGTTCGGCAGCCTTCAATCGCTGGCATTAACACATCGCTCGCCACAGCCGAATCGGCAGCCTTGTGGCATGCGCTGCACTCGGTCTGCAAATGGGCGGCATGACTGAAGCGCGCGCCGGGCATCCACGCGTGCACGGGAGTCACGGGTGCGATTTCCCACAGCGGCAGATCAGCGGCAGGCGAACCTGCAGGCCCCTGCTCCGCTACCCGCGTGACCACGTGACAAACCGCACAGGCACGCTTCTCGAACAGGTCGGTAGCCTCTGCGCGTGCCAAGCTCAACGCATCGCCCGGTCGGCCAACGAAGCGCGTATCCACGGCAGGCTCGACACCTGGCCTCTGGGTCGCTTGTGCTGCTTGGTTCGCTGCGGGATTGGTTTCGCTCGCGGCGAAACTGTAGAACTCGCGAATCATCGACAAAGCGTCGTTGACCGAACCATGCGGCACGCTGCGCTTGTCGAGCGAGGCTTCGAGCGTGAGGGCATGGCACGAGGCGCAGTCGGCTTCGAAGCGCACCGGTTCAAAACCCAAGGCATCCGGCTTCGCGCGATGACAGCTTGCGCAGCTCAATACCTGATCGCCTTTCGGGCCTTGGATACCACTCGCTGCCACATGCACATCGTGCGGAAACCGCAGGCCCGTCGCTTCGGTAACCGCCGCTTCACCTAAACGCACCTTCAGAAGTGCGCCATCCGCCTGCGCCACGCGCACGGAAAACTGCGGATGCGCCGTGCTGAAGTCGGCCACGTCGCCCAAGGCCAAGTTCGGCTTGCGCGAGGAAAGGTCCTGATGGCAATCCACACAGGCAGGCCCCGTCTGCGCCACGTTCTGCATGGCCAGTGCGTTGGGGCCTTGGTGTTCGCGATGGCAACTGGCACACCGCGGCGCAGGCTCGCCAGCGAGCGGCGGAGACGCACCACCATGCGCTGCCACCGTCTGGTGGCATGCCGTGCAATCTTCATCTCGAACTCGGCTGAAAGGCTCGCTGTGGCAGGCACGGCAATCGAGCGCCAAGGCCGAATGTGCCGAATCCAAGGGGCCGGCATCCCACACACGATCCCATGCATGTGCAGTACGAAAAGCTGCCAACTGCTCGGCAACGCTGGCTTGGCTTGTCGCCACTGCGGCTTGGCGCTTCGATGCTTGAAAGCTCAACCACCAAGGCACCAAAGCCAGTGCGGCCAGAACCACCAGAAACAGCAACCACGACCAGAACCGCCGCCCCTGCAAAGGGCGGCGAAGCGCTGCGAGCGCCAGTGCCGTGGGATCAGAGGGCGTGTTCTGAGCCATGGGCTACCAATAGGTGAAGACGGCAAGAATGTGGCCCAACAAGGCCGCAAGCAGTGCTATGGATAAAGGCACGTGCACCAACAACCACACTTCTGTCCACGCACGCAGACGCAAGTACGCCCGAATGCGCTTTAGCTGTTGAAGCCGACGGAACTGCAGCGCGAACAGTTCGCGCACCTCACGTTCGGACGCCCGCATATCGGACTGCAGCGAGGCCACGGCGGCCGTGGTTCCGCAGCCCTTCACCTTGCGGAACAATCGCCGCCAGCCCGGATGCGCGATCGGCGAAGCTGCAGAAGCCTCGGCAAGCTCCAGAAAACGAGGCGCAATCTTCGCGCCAAGCGCCTTGGCTTGCCCATCCAACTCGTTGAGTGCGGCAGCGTGCTGCTCCAGCGTGCGCCCGTCGAGCAAATCGCTCATCAGGCCGGGATTACGCATGTAGACCGCAACGCCCCAAACGCCACTGGCGATCACCGCCACCATCAAGCCGTAGGCCAGGGTGTGGACGTT
This sequence comes from Lysobacteraceae bacterium, assembly GCA_027483045.1. Lineage (GTDB taxonomy): Bacteria > Pseudomonadota > Gammaproteobacteria > Xanthomonadales > Xanthomonadaceae > Silanimonas. The sequence goes on along the minus strand of JAIXVL010000157.1, from coordinate 1,629 downwards.
GATCCCAAACTGGAAGCCAGTGTGCAGGGTCGCTACAACCAACAGGGATAAACCCAGATACACATGGGCCGAAAGCCAAGCGCGCACCGTACCGATGCCGCCCATGTAGCTGCGCTTGCGAATGCCATAAAGCAGCAGCCAAACAATGAGCAACGCGCTGATCGTGCCCAAGGTGTAACCCAAGACCGTTCCACCACCCGGACCGAAGCGTGGTTCGTCGAGGGAGTACCAAAGAATGCTGGCCGCCATAAGCCCCGACGCCCAGCGCAAATAGCGCAAACGTTCGTGGCTCAGAATGTTGTCATTCGCCATGCGTCGCGGACCCGCTTGAGTTTTCCCCTTAGGCGATTAGGCGACCGATGTGTACGGCGCGTCAAGGCCGAAATCGGCCCGTCGCAGAGCGCCACTCGGGTAGACTTCGCGACCCGATGAATACCCCAACTCTTCCCGCCGCCCCGCTGCCCAGAAGTGGCCAGCAGCGCGCTTACTGGCGCCTTCCGGTCAATGCAACGGCCGCTGCGCTCGCCATCATTGAACGCGCGCGTCAGCACGATGGCTTGGTGCTGGCCGTGGCCCGCGACACCCAAAGCGCGTTGCGTCTTGAGGCTGACCTCAAGTCACTGGCTCGAGGGCTGCCGGTGCTTCATTTCCCCGACTGGGAAACGCTGCCCTACGACTTGTTCAGTCCGCACCCGGACATCATTTCGGATCGCGTCGCAGCGCTGTATCGGCTGCCCTCGCTCGTCCGCGGTGCTTTGGTGGTTCCGGTCAGCACCCTGCTCCAGCGCCTCGCACCACCGGAATGGATCGCCGGCAATGTGCTTGATCTTAAGCGCGGCCAAAAGCTCGACATGGACGCCGAGAAGCGCCGCCTGCAGGCGGCTGGCTATCGCCACGTTCCGCAGGTCAACGACCCCGGCGACTTCAGCGTTCGCGGCGCCTTGCTCGACCTGTTTCCCACCGGCTCAAGCGAGCCCTACCGGATCGAACTGTTCGACGACACCATCGACTCGCTGCGCAGCTTCGATCCGGAGACGCAGCGCTCGCTGCACACGATCGACAAGATCGAACTCCTGCCTGCTCGCGAGTTCCCGCTCGACGAGGCCAGCTGCAAGCGCGCGCGCGAAACCCTGCTCGATCGCTTCGATGTCAATCCGCGGCGCTGCCCGCTGATTCAAGATCTGAAGGAAGGTGTGGCCCCCGCGGGCATCGAGTACTACCTGCCGGCCTTCTTCGAACGCACGGCCAGTCTGTTTGAGCACGTGCCCAGCAAGGCCCTTGTGATGCTGGAAACCGGCTGGGAAGCCGCAGCTGAGCACCAGCTGGCCCAGTGCGCCCAACGTTGGGAGTCGCGCCGACACGATATTGAACGGCCCATCCTGCCGCCCGAAGAATTGTGGCTGACCCTCGACGAATTGCGCGCGGCCATGAACCAGCGCCTGCGCATCGAGCAGATCCTTCCGGAGCATCCGCGTTGGGCCGATGGGCTGGTGTTTGATGCACAGCCGGCGCCCACCCTGCCCATCGTGCACAAGGGTGATGCACCGGCCGCAGCGCTGCGCACGTTCTTGGGCAGCTATCCGGGCCGCGTGCTGATCGCCGCCGATTCGCCCGGCCGTCGCGAAGCCT
>JAIXVL010000293.1 GCA_027483045.1 Lysobacteraceae bacterium | reverse complement strand
GTGGCGTGGTGCTGGCTGAACGCGAAGCAGCCAGCCTGCGCCTTTTTGGAATGGTCTACGGCGTGCTCTTGCTCAGCCTCACGCTGTGCGTGGTCCGCCCGATCCGCAACGCGGGTGCTGGTGGTTGGGGTATGGCGGGCCTCACTTTGGTCTCCATTCTCACCACGGCCTTGGTCAACGACCATTTGCCCTTGCCGCTTCGTGCTGTTCTTGACCCTTGGCTGGGCGGGGGCTTGGTGTATGCCTCGACCTTGCTTCTGGCAGGGTGCTTGCTCGTCGTGGCGAGGAAACAGTCTGGGCTGAAGTCGAACTCGAGCACGTTGGCGCTCTGGTACCTGCGCGTGGGGCTCGGGTTGATCGTCCTGGCTGCCTTGGCCACACGTGTGCCCACGGAGTACGCCGATCTGCTCCGACGGGTTGCGGAGTTGGTGTGGTCGCAAGCATGGGTGCTGGTGTTGGTGGCCTTTGGTTTGGACCGTCGACGTTTGCGTTGGCTTCCCATCACCCTGATGACCTTGCTTCTCGGTGCCTTGATCGTTCGTGGCTTGGCCGCGAATGGCGCGGTGCCTCCCTCGGCCCTCGCGCTTTACGGCTATCAGCTGATGATTGCCGTGCTGATGCTTTCGCTGGTGCTGCTGCCTTGGTTGCGGTCCTTGCCTGTGAATGCGCCGGCCCCGGCACCAGAGGCACCGGTCATGAGCCTCGAAGAACGCTGGTCCATGGCGGAGGCGCGCATGGTCTCTGCGATTGAATCTGCACTTCGTTACGGCGGCAGTGCGGAAGCGGATTGGGTGGTGGCGCGGCGCTTGATTGATACCTTGAAACCTCTTCTCGAGGCACAGTCCGTGTCTGTGGCGCGCTCCACCATGCACGGCGAAGACCACATTCTTGTCGAGCCGCCCGAGGCGGAGTCAGCCTACGCGATGCTTCTGCGGGAGCGCGCGCGCGTGCTTCGCTCTTTGCTGCGCTTGGGTGCTCCGCAGCAGTTGGTCGTGCCGATGGGCATTGAAGGTTTGAGCCACGTGGCCTTGGTGCCTTACCTGCTTTCGGAGAGTGGTTGGACCGCGGTGCTTGTGGAACGCCGCGGTGACGCCTTCGAGCCCGCAGAGTTGACTCGTATCGAAGGCTTGGTGGCGGCAGCACGGCGAAGCGCTGGACAAGCCCTCGATGCGCGCGCAGCGGCACTGCGCGCCGATCTGGATGTGCACCTCGAAGTACTGAATGCCGAGGCCTTGCAGCGCGACTTCCGCGCCAGCTTTGAGCGTTGTCGGGATGCCTCGGAGCCCATCACCTTGCTGCGCATTCCCTTGGCGGGAGAGGGCGGTTTCGAGCTGCGAGCACGTGCCGTGATCTCTGCTTTGGAATCACTCGACGCTCTGCCTTCACGCTTGCTCGGTCGGCCCACGCCCGATGAGCTGTGGCTCGTGTTGCCAGGCTTCGATGTGCATAGCGCACGCGCGCTGGGCGATCAGTTGCATGAGCGACTCGCGCCGCAAAGTGGCTCGCAGTCGGGCCTAGTGCCTGCGGGCACGCGACCCATGATGGCCGAATGGGTCATCGGCATCGGCGCACTGTCGGTGGGCGAGCGGGTGCCGCGACCCATGATTGATCGCGCCGGCGAGGCGATCAGTCGCGCCCGTGTGCCGGGCGCTCAGCCCGTGCAAGCGTCTGTTCCAGTCACGCATTGAGGAGTCCGGTTGACGTGCTTCGCTTGATCATTGGCAACAAAAACTATTCGTCATGGTCCTTGCGGCCATGGCTGTTGCTTAAGGTATTCAACATTCCCTTCGAGGAAGTTCGGCTTCCTTTGGATACGCCGGAGTTTTACCAGCGCATTCCCGAGTTTTCGCCCACGGGGCGCGTGCCGGTGCTGCACGATTTCGGGCGCGTCATCTGGGATTCCTTGGCGATCTGCGAATACATCAACGAGAGCCGTTTGCATGGGAAGGCGTGGCCCGCTGACCTGAACGCGCGCGCCTTGGCGCGCTGCGCAGCGTCTGAAATGCATTCCGGGTTCTCTGCTTTGCGCAGCCAATTGCCGATGAATTGCCGACGCGTACCCAATGCCTATCGATGGGACGCCAATGCAGACGCGGATATCCGCCGTGTGCAGGAGCTTTGGCAGCAGTTGGGGCGCAAGGCCGACGGCCCGTTCTTGCTGGGCGAGTTCGGCATTGTGGATGCCATGTTTGCCCCGGTCGCGATCCGGTTTAGGGGTTACGGCGTGTCTTTAGGTAATCACGCACAGCAGTACTGTGATGCCCTGTTTGCGCTGCCGGCGATGCGTGAATGGCAGCGCGATGCGGAAGCGGAGAGTGAGCGATTGGCTTGCGATGAGCTCTGATCGCGGTGCGCTGATGGCGATGGCCGCAGGGGCCAGCCTGATCAGCCTGACCGGTGTTCTCGTGCGCTTTGCACACGTGCCGCCCACGATTGCCGGTTTCTGGCGAATGACCTTCGGTGGAATTGCGCTGGGTGTGGTGCTGTTCTTGATGCGCCGTTGGCAGCCGTTGCCGGCGCGAGCTTGGTTGTTTTGCCTCTGGCCGGCCGTGGCCTTTGCTGCGGACTTGTGGATTTGGCACCGCAGCATCCACAGCATTGGGCCAGGCCTTGCGACCTTGTTGGCCAACACCCAAGTGTTCTTCATGGTTGCTGCGGGCGTGCTGCTGTTTGGCGAGCGCCTGCATGCACGTTTCGCAGCGGGCGTGTTGCTGGCCTTCGCCGGGCTGGTACTGATTCTTGGCGACGGATGGGCAGCGCTAAGTGCGGAATACCGCGGTGGCGTGTGGCTGGGTTTGGCCACGGGCGTGGCGTATGCCGCCTACAACCTTGGCTTGAAGCGTGCGCAGTCGGTGGCCTTGCCCGTGCGAGCGGAGCCCGTGCTGGTGGTGTCTACCTTGCAGTGTGGGTTGTTGTTGGGCCTTGCCGGGCTGATCGAAGGCGTGTCCTTCGCGATTCCCGATCTGCAGAGCTTGCTTGCCCTTCTGGCTCTCGGCGTGATCGGCCAATGTCTTGGCTGGGTGCTGATTGGCCGAGCTTTGCCACGCCTGCGTGTCGCGACGGTGGGCCTGCTGCTTTTGCTTCAGCCGCTGCTCGCTTTCATTCTGGATGTCCTGCTTTTTCAGCGCGTCACGGCCGGCCACGAATGGTTGGGTGTGGGAATGACGCTTGCGGGAATTTTTCTCGCGGGATTGAAAAGTGCAGCGCCTCAGGGCGCAGTGACTTCGCAGACGTAAACGATTTCGCAAGCGCCATCGCCACTGTCGTCGCGGCGCAAGGAGGTGCGCCATCGAAACCCTTCAGCCGTGTCGACATCCACGAGCCAGCCGGCCAAGGCCACGCGCTCGCCGGGGCGAATATCGAGCAGCGCTTCCGCCACCTGAGGCGTTGCCGGAATCATGTGCATGTTGCTGCTGCTGGAGATGATTTCCTCGAGCGGGATGGGCGGGCCTTCAGCGCCCCAGCGGTAGCGGTACCAGCGCCCGGATTGCGACACATCAAGGGCGTCGTACACCGCTGGATTGGCCATGCGTCCCCAGCCCAATGCTAGGTCGAGCGGGGAGATCTCAGCTTCTCGACCGAAGCGGTAGCGCTCCGCACCGAGCACCGTGGCCTCGACAGCGAAGGCGGCGCGCGGGGTGATTTTGTGTTGCTCCAACTGGAAAGGCGCAAGCTGCACGCCCTCGTTCTGCACCGGTTGCTCGCGTGCGTTCATGCCTGGTGGGCGGCACATCAGCGGGCGGCCCTGGGCATCCAAAGCGGTGCCAATCGTGGGCGCGCGTGTTTGCCACAGCACAACGATGCCCGCGATGGACAGAAGAATGAGCAGTGTGCGGGGCGACATCATGGTGCGCTGGGTGCAAGAAGATGGGGAGGAAGCGCGCCCAATACGCCGGCCAATTGAGCCAGAAAGCCCGCACGTGCCGAACTCTTGCGCCAAAACAGCGCAATGCGCCGCGAGGGGGCGGGAGCGGCAAAGGGCAGTAGGCGCAAGTTGGGTTGCGGCGGTACGGGCGGCTTGGTTGAAAGGATAGGAAGGAGCGTAATGCCGACACCGGCGGCGACCATTTGCCGCAGTGTCTCGAGCGACGTCGCGCGAAAGCCCTCTTTCTCGCTTGCACCCGCCAAGTGGCAGACATCGAGCGCTTGATGCCGCATGCAGTGGCCGTCTTCCAAGAGCAGCAAGTGCTCGTCGTGCAATGCCGAAAGATTCAATGTCTTCCGCTTTGCGGTGGCGAGACGGTGCACGCTGGGAACTGCGACGACAAAGGGTTCATCGAACAACACCGCGTGTTCAAGCCCTTCATCATCAATGGGCAGAGCTAGCACGGCGGCATCCACCTTGCCTTCGCGGAGTTGGTGCAAGAGCACTTCGGTCTTTTCTTCGATCAGTAGCAACTCGATTCGTGGAAACCGCTGGCGAAGCGGCCCCACCACGTGCGGCAGCAGATAGGGCCCAAGCGTGGGGAAGAAACCCAGGCGCAGTGAGCCTGCTTCAGGGTCGTGCGCGCGGCGGGCGATTTGGCGCATTTCCTCAACTTCAGCGATGACTTTGCGCGCCCTCTGAGCGATCTCGGCGCCGGCCTCGGTGAGCATGACGTTGCGTGGCGCGCGCTCGACCAAGGGCACGCCCAGCTCTTCTTCCAGCTTCTTGATTTGCGTTGACAGCGTGGGCTGGCTGACGTGGCAGGCCTCGGCGGCCCGACCAAAGTGGCGATGGTCGGACAGGGCAAGCAGGTAGCGCAGGTCGCGCAGGTTCATGGGGTGCCTTTGCCCGAGGAAAGCGACATGCCTCGATAGGGATTGTCGCGAATATCAATAGAGTAAACCAATCGAACTGATGCAATCAATTCATTTTGTAGATGGAGTCTGGTCACTACACTTCCCGCCCTTCGCAGCACCACGGCGAGCCTTTTCGTTCTACCCCTCAGTAAGGAGTGTCATCGATGTCCCTGATCAACACCGAAATCAAGCCGTTCAAGGCGCAGGCCTTCCACAACGGCAAGTTTGTCCCCGTCACCGAAGCGAGCCTGAAGGGCGAGTGGTCGATTCTGGTCTTCATGCCGGCCGCCTTCACCTTCAATTGCCCCACGGAAGTGGAAGACGCGGCTGAGCATTACGCCGAGTTCCAGAAGGCCGGCGCCGAGATCTACATCGTCACCACCGACACGCACTTCTCGCACAAGGTGTGGCACGAGACCTCGCCGGCTGTGGGCAAGGCCAAGTTCCCGCTGGTAGGCGACCCGACCCACGCGCTGACCCGCATGTTCGGTGTGCACATCGAAGAAGAAGGCTTGGCCCTGCGTGGCACCTTCATCATCGATCCGAATGGCTTGGTCAAGACGGCCGAGATTCATGACAACGCTATTGCGCGTGACATGAAGGAAACCCTGCGCAAGCTGAAGGCCGCGCAGTTCGTGGCCAACAACCCTGGTCAGGTCTGCCCGGCGAAGTGGAAGGAGGGCGAGAAGACCTTGGCGCCTTCGTTGGACCTGGTCGGCAAGATCTAAGCACCGCTTATCTCAACCGCTGCGTCCGCGCAGCGGTTGGGGTTCTTGCCCAAGTAGCGACTCGCCGCTTTGGCAAGCACCCAAAATCTAAGGAATTTCCACCATGCTGGATGACAGCCTGAAAACGCAGCTCAAAGCCTATCTTGAGCGCTTGGTTCAGCCGATTGAGCTGCTCGCGAGCCTCGATGATGGCGAAAGCTCCAAGGAGCTCGAGGCCCTGCTGAACGAAATCGCCGCGCTATCGGAAAAGATCAGTGTGGGCCGTGCACAAGACGCGCACACGCCGTCGTTCCTGGTTCGTCGCGTCGATGCGCCCGAAGTGTCTGTTCGCTTCGCAGGCATCCCCTTGGGCCATGAGTTCACTTCGCTGGTGCTTGCGCTGCTGCAAGTGAGCGGCTATCCGCCCAAGGTCGAGCAGGCTTTGATCGACGCGGTGAAGCAACTCGACGGTGACTTCGCCTTCGAGACCTATTTTTCGCTTTCCTGCCAAAACTGCCCCGATGTGGTGCAGGCGATCAACTTGATGGCGGTGCTCAATCCGCGCATCACCAACGTTTCCATCGATGGCGCACTGTTTCAGTCGGAAGTCGAAGAACGTCAAATCATGGCGGTACCTAGCGTGTTCTTGAACGGCAAGCCGTTTGGCGCGGGCCGGATGGAGTTGCCACAGATTCTGGCGAAGCTGGACACCAACTCGGCGGCGCGCGAAGCCGAGAAGATCAAGGCGAAGCCCGCATTCGACGTACTGGTGATCGGCGGCGGTCCTGCGGGCGCTGCGGCCGCCATTTATGCGGCACGCAAAGGAATTCGCACCGGTGTTGCGGCTGAGCGTTTCGGCGGGCAAGTGCTCGATACCATGGCGATTGAGAACTTCATTTCGGTGGAAGAAACCGAAGGCCCGAAGATGGCGATGGCGATGGAGCAGCACGTTCGCCATTACGACGTCGACATCATGAATTTGCAGCGCGCTGAAGCGCTTCTTCCCGCGGGCGCAGATGGCTTGCTCGAAGTGCGCTTGGCTAACGGTGCATCGCTGAAGTCGAAAACGCTGATCCTCTCGACCGGGGCGCGCTGGCGCACGATGAACGTGCCCGGCGAGGAGCAGTACCGGAACAAAGGCGTTGCGTTCTGCCCGCACTGCGATGGTCCGCTGTTCAAGGGCAAGCGCGTTTCGGTAATTGGTGGCGGAAACTCGGGCGTTGAAGCGGCGATCGACCTTGCGGGCTTGGTCGCACACGTCACTCTCGTTGAGTTCGACAGCCAGTTGCGGGCTGACGAGGTGCTGCAGCGCAAGCTGCGCAGCTTGCCCAATGTGAACATCCGCTTGAACGCGCAAACGACCGAAGTGTTGGGCGACGGTCAGCGCGTCACGGCCATGGTCTACAAAGATCGCGTGAGCGGCGAGATGCACACGCTCAGCCTCGAAGGCATCTTCGTGCAGATTGGATTGCTGCCCAATACCGAATGGCTGAAGGGTGTCGTAGCGCTTTCGCCGCGCGGCGAGATCATCATTGATGATCGCGGTCAGACCTCGGTGCCGGGTGTATTTGCCGCTGGCGATGCCACAACCGTGCCCTACAAGCAGATCATCATCGCCATGGGGGCGGGTTCGACCGCGGCGCTTTCGGCCTTCGATCACTTGATCCGCCACAGCACTCCAGTTGAGCAAGAAGAGGCGGCAGAGGCGGCCTGAGTCGCGGCCAAGCCTTAGCTAGCGGCGTTATCATCGCCAGCAACCGACCGGGGGCTGGCCATGGACTCACCGAACGAAAGCGCGCCGCAGTTCAGCACCATTCCTGAGCGCAACACCAGCGACAACCTGCTGCGCACCACGCAGCAGCACCATGTGCATTTGTCGGCCATGGCCGATACCAAGGCCAACATCGTCATCACCGTTTCCTCGATTGTGCTGACGATGAGCTTGGGCCGCTTGAACGACCCCACGTTGCATCTCGCTATGGGCGTTCTGGCTGGCTTTACTTTGCTGGCGCTGTTTCTCGCGGTCTTGGCGGTTTTGCCGAAGTATCGACCCTTGAAATTGGATTCGCCCGACGCGCCACTGCCGCCGCAGTTCAATCTTTTGTTCTTTGGCCACTTCGCTGAGTTGAGCCGTGAGCGTTTTCTTGCCGAGATCGAGCGTTCGCTGAAACCCGATGGCACCGTGTACGCCACGATGGCTCGAGATGTTTATGCCTTGGGCTGGTATCTCTCGCACTACAAGTATCGCTATCTGCGCGGCGCGTACATCAGCTTTCTCACGGGGTTCGTTGCTGCGTGCGCGATACAACTGGGGCAGATGGTGTTCGCGTGAGCACCACGGTGGCTCAAGCCCTGCGCAAGGCGGCACTGCGTTTAGCCGAGGAGGGCCGAGAAGACGCGGAGTACTTGATGGCACATGCGCTGGGCCAATCGCGCAGTTGGCTGTTCGCCCATGCCAACGATGAGCTTCCGGCTGAGGCATTGGCGCAATTCGAGAAATGGATCGCGCGCCGCGAGCGCGGTGAGCCGGTGGCCTATTTGTTGGGTACGCGTGGTTTCTGGCGTTTGGATCTGGCGGTCACGCCCGACACGCTGATTCCCCGGCCGGAAACCGAACGTCTGGTGGAGTTGGCCTTGGATCGTTTACCTCCCCATGCAGCCAAGCTTGCGGCGGATTTGGGCACCGGTTCGGGCGCAATCGCGTTGGCTTTGGCGCACGAGCGCCCCATGCTTCAAGTGTTGGCGACCGATGTCAGCGCCGGAGCTTTGGCAGTGGCGCAAGGTAACGCCTTGGCCAATGGGCTTAATCGTGTGCAGTTTGCGCAAGGTGCCTGGTTTTCAGCCTTGGGTGGCCGGCGCTTCGACCTGATCGTGAGCAACCCGCCCTACATTGAAGATCGCGACCCGCATCTGGAGCGCGGCGATCTGCGTTTTGAGCCGCGAACCGCGTTGGCTTCTGGCACCGATGGCTTGGATGACTTGCGCATCATCATCGCGGGTGCGCCCGCCCATTTGGTGCCCGGTGGAAGCCTGCTGGTCGAACACGGCTGGAATCAGGGTGAGCGCGTCGCCCGCTTGTTCGTGGCCGCCGGTTTCAGCGATGTGGCCACCGTGCAGGATTGGGAGGGGCGCGATCGCGTGACCTTGGGGCGCGTGGCTTGAGCGGCTGGTGCTGCGCTGCGAGTGGACAGAAAGCACATGAGCGAAGACCATGACGCAGTTTTTCGCTTCTCATTAGGGAAGATGCACGCACATGCTTGAGTTGCTGAACGCCAAGACCGCTTTTCTGATCATCATGCTGATGATCTTCACCTTGCCGTGGTTGGCATGGCGGCTGGGCCGCACAGAAGCGATCGCGCCACTGGTCGTGGTGCAGATTGTTGGCGGCATTCTTTTGGGGCCGGGTATTGCCGGTGCCGTGTGGCCCGAGGTGCATGACGCCCTGTTCAAACCGGAGGTGATCCAAAACCTCAATGGTTTGGCGTGGTGGGCGGTCATCATCTTCTTGTGGCTCGCAGGCATTGAGCTGAACCTGAAAGATGCATGGCAGGGGCGCAAAGAGACCTTGGTGACGGCCGGATTGGCTCTGATCACTCCCCTGTTACTCGGTGCACTGGCAGCGCATTTCTTGCTGCTGTGGATGCCGGATTTGATCGGGCCAAAGGCGAGTGAGCTTCAGTTCATCGCCGCGATTGGCATGGGTTGTGCCGTGACTGCGTTGCCTATCCTGATGCTGCTGATGGAAAAGCTGGGCATCTTGCGTACACCGCTCGGTCAGCGCGTTCTGCGCTACGCCAGTCTCGACGATATTGCGATCTGGATCGTGCTTGCCTTGATTTTGGTGGACGGTGATCGCTTGCTGCACCAGTTGGGTTTTCTCGTGGCGTTCGCAGTACTTGCGCCGCTTGTACGCAAGGGTCTGCGGGCTGTCGGTGAGGTCGACCGTTGGGCCTTGGGTCTGATGTGGCTGCTGCTGTGCGCGTTGGGTTCCGATGCCAGCGGCCTGCACTTCATGGTGGGTGCGTTCTTGGCGGGCGTCATCATCGATCGCCAGTGGTTTCAGGAAGAACGCTTCGATCTGGTGCGCAACACCGTGCTGATTTTCATGATGCCGGTGTTCTTTCTTTCCACCGGTTTGCGCACCGAATGGGACGCCGGTGGTACGGCAGTGTTCATTGCTGCGGGCGTGCTCTTGGCGGCGTCGGTTATCGGCAAGCGTTTGGGCGTCACCTTGGCGGG
>JAIXVL010000158.1 GCA_027483045.1 Lysobacteraceae bacterium | reverse complement strand
GGAGTCTCGCATACGCCGCCGCGGAGCTACCTCCGCGGACTTCATGTCCAAGCTGCCGAGCCGCACGCAGAAGACGAAGTGCGTTTCTTCGTCGCGGGCTCGGGGCTGTTCACGCTACACGTGAAGGGAAAAGTCTACGAAGTGCTATGCGAAGGCGGCGACCTCATCAGCGTTCCTGCGGGCACCACGCACTGGTTTGACATGGGGCCAGAGCCATATTTCATCGCGATTCGCTTGTTCAACAATCCCGCCGGATGGGTAGCCAATTTCACCGGCTCCGACATTGCCCAGCGCTTCCCTCGCTATGAACGTGGACAGGCCTTGCCGGCATGAATCTCCCCCAGCCCAGCGTCATCCTGACCGACATTGAAGGCACGACCAGCAGCATCGCCTTCGTCAAGGACGTGCTGTTTCCTTACGCGCGAGCGGCCTTGCCTGGCTTCGTGGAATCACGACGCCACGAGCCGGAAATTCGCCGCTGGCTGGAAGCCGTGTCTCTCGAGATCGGCGACAACAATGACGAGGCCGCGATTCAACAACTGCTGGCCTGGATCGACGAAGACCGCAAGCACACGACACTTAAGGCCTTGCAGGGTCTGCTGTGGAAAGAAGGCTATGCCATGGGCGAGTACAAGGCGCATGTGTACGCCGATGCTGCCCAAATGCTTCGTCAGTGGAAGGCCGAGGGCCATGAGCTTTACGTTTATTCCTCAGGCTCGGTGCCGGCGCAGAAGCTGTTCTTCGAGCACTCCGATGCCGGCGATTTGACCACCGTGTTCTCGGGCTACTTCGATACCGAGATTGGCGGAAAGCGTGAAGTGGCGAGTTACCGCCACATTGCCAGCGATATTGGCGTGGCGCCCTCGCACATCGTGTTTCTCTCCGATGTGGTGGAAGAACTCGACGCGGCCCGAGAAGCCGGCATGCGCACAGCCTTACTCGACCGTGCGCAGGACTATCCGCAATCACGCGAGGCGGCCAGCAACGGCCACCCGCGCGTCACCACCTTTGCCGCGATTACGCCGTAGCCACGCTGTCGGACAAGGCCGGGTAGTCGGTGTAGCCCTTCGGGCCGGGCGAATACAGCGTGGAGAAATCGACGGCATTGAGCGGGGCATGGGTCTTCAAGCGCTCCACCAGGTCCGGATTGGCGATGTAGGCCTTGCCGAATACGATGGCTTCGGCGCTGCCCGAAGCCAATGCCTCGGCGGCTGACACCGCATCGAAGCCGCCATTGCGGAAGATCGGGCCATGGAAGTGGCGACGCGCCGCCGCTGCTATCGCTTGCTCGTCGAGCTTGGCTTGGTCGTCGTGGCGCAGTTCAAGGAACGCGATGCCACGTCCGTCCAGTTCTTTCGAAACGTACTCAACCAAGGGCACGGCCTCACTGTCGGCGATATCGTTGAACGCCACCAAAGGCGAAATGCGGACCGACACGCGCCCCGCACCAATCACCGCCGATACGGCATCGACGACTTCCAAAAGCAGTCTGGCGCGGTTCTCAATGCTGCCACCGTAACGATCGGTACGGTCATTCACACTGTTGCGCAGGAACTGGTCGAGCAGATAACCGTGTGCACCGTGGATTTGCACGCCGTCGAAGCCCGCTTCCATAGCGTGCTTCGCGCCCTGCACGAACAGATCAACGATGCCGGGCAACTCTTCCAAAGCCAAACGACGCGGCGCTTCATACGGCTTTGCGCCTTCCGGCGTATGGATGGTGTCGTTCCGAATAGGCCGGTCGGTACTGGAAACCGGCTGCGATCCGTTGTTGAGCAAGGAATGCGCCGCGCGGCCTGGATGCCAGATTTGCAGAATGATGCGACCGCCCTTCGCGTGTACGGCCTGCGTGACCTGCTTCCAGCCAGTGGCGCAGGCCTCGTCAAAGATTCCGGGCTCGCCGGTAAAGGCACAGCCATCAGACGCCACCATGGTGGCTTCCGCGATCAACAGGCCAGCACTAGCGCGCTGCGCGTAGTACTCGGCGATCAGTGCATTGGGAATATGGGTTTGGCCGGCGCGGGCGCGCGTGAGCGGCGCCATCACAATGCGGTTGGGAAGGTGCAAGTCGCCAGCAACAAGGGGGGAGAACAGGGAGGTCATGAGTGGTCCAGCGGAAACAGCGCTCAAGGCGCGACACCTACGTTCTGGGGGCTTATTGGCTTGATGCAATGCGGTTCATGAACTCACTCCTGCAACGGAGTGTTTCAGCAAAACCTGGCATGCGATCTCAGGGCTGCGCTTCGACCAGACGATAGCGGAGAGATTGAACCTGCTCGCCGCGCCAACGATCGAACACACGGACCTCCACCTCGTGTGCTCCCGCAGGAAGATCCGTGCGCAAGGCTCCGCGCCACAAGTGAGGCGACACCTGAGCTTCCGGCGCACGATCAAACCCACGAAGGACGTCGCTGGCGTCGTCCATTGCGTTAATCGCCAGAAGCTCGGGATCGGCACGATCCACTTTTTGCATCGGCTGCCACTCGCCGCCGCCAATCCGATATTCCACTCGGCTTGCGGCGTCGCCCATCCACACATTCGCGTAAACGCCAAAGCCAGGCCACGCCCCCTGCCGCAATATCTTGGGTGCGTGCAGCGCGAATGCAGGGTCGCTCTCGGCGCCTGCCACATGCCAACGCAGGGCGTAGGCTCCATCTCTTTCGACCCGCAAAGTCGCAAAACCATTGGGCGTGCCGTCGGCCATGCGCGTATCGGGAACTCCTGATGAGTTCTTTGCGCCACTCCAGAAGGCACCGCAGGCCGCGCCCACGTTGAACTCATGCAAAGGCGTTTCGCCTCGCCAACCCTCAGCAGCCGAGTGCCAGTGATGCTCCTGCGTATGGGTGTGACTGCTCAACACCAGCACATGACGACGCGACTTCAATAGAGCAAAGAGGCGCTGTCGATCATCATCACGGAACGTATCGACTTCGGGATCGGGAGCCGTGTCGAACAGCGGAATATGCATGGACAATACCAACAGCACATCCTCAGGCACCGACGCCAAGTACGCCGAAAGGAACTCAAACTGCGATTCACGCAAGCCGCCCACATAGCGGGCAGGAACGCCGGTTCCGGGCTGATGAATCACGTTGTCGAGCACCACCAGGGCCAAGCCCTGCTCTTCCCACGCGAAGGTGTCGGGACCGAAGTGACGCTGGAAAGTCGCTAACGAGGCCTCGTCAGTCGCTGCACCATAGTCGCGATCATGGTTGCCACT
>JAIXVL010000003.1 GCA_027483045.1 Lysobacteraceae bacterium | reverse complement strand
GTAAGTTGCATCCAAGCTCAAGCTACTGAGCGCGCCGCCAGCGAATGTGCGGGAAAGAGACCCAACAGTCGTTCGTGTAGGTGCCGCCGCGCGGGTGCACAACGGGCAGAACCCGCGCAACTGCGCCAAGGGCACGCTGGCTGTGCTCCCCGCAAAACTTGGATTCTCAGCCACCAAGAATCTCGGTACGCCGATCGCGTCATAAACGAAGGCGGCGTAGAACTCGTAGTTCGAGAAGAGCTGCACGCTGTAGCCCGTGCCGGAGCGCACCGGGTTGAACCAGTGCGAACTCACATTCAAGGCGGCGCCAGACAGCGAGGGGCAGCCGCGTCCAAAGCTGGCGAAAGCCTCGCTACCGCTCTGCCCGTCAAGTCTATAGCTAAAGGTAAAGGCGTCCGCAGCGGTCGGCGTGGTGGTCGCGCGTCCCACAGCGGTCAGTGCGTTGCGAGTGCCGTCCCACGCGCTGCGATAGAGCACTGGCGCCCACTGCCCTTGAGCGCTTGGTGCAGGGCCTTGCAGGTAGTACCAAGTCGGCGTGCCGTCTTCGAGATAGGTGTACCAAAGCCCAGCCCACTCTGTGCCTGCCGGATAGATGAACAGCCCATGCCCCGAGCGCCCCGGATTGAAGTAACCGCCGGGTCGCACCACGGGCGCCGTTCCAGAAATCGTGGCCTTGAGGACCACATCGGCAGGCCGCGCTGAACTGTTCACCGGCACCACGTACCAGCGACCCGGAGCGAGTGTGGTACCGCTGGCCACCAGGCTTTGGGTCGCCGAAGCCGAAGGAGCGGAAATCGCCGCGCCGCTAAGTCCCGGTGCCGCAGCTACCGAGGGAATCGCAGCACTGGCGACCGGCGCTGCAACACGCGCCAGATAAACACCTACGCCCTCGCTGGCGCGTGACACAACTTGCAAGGACGTTGCCCCAGCGGGCACGTCGATGTACACGCGATCGGCCGTCGCGCCTGCGGGAATGCGCACCGTCATCTCGCTACCGCTGGCCAGAGCAATGCCACTCTCCTCGCGGCCACTGCGATCAAAGCGGACGGGAAAGCTTCCCACTGACGTACCCGACGCAGACATCAGCGTGACGTAGCCCACTTGGCTTGACGCATCCACCAACTTTGGCGAGAACCAAGAGAGTCGAATGGGGAAGGCAGCGCCCGCAGCGGCTTGCCCGGGGCCTGTGGCCGCTAGGCTGCCGTCTGCCGAATCTGTGGGGACCTCGAAAGTTTCGACCCGTGCGGTGTGCGCTGCGGCTCCAGCATTCACCACCAGCATCCAATAGGCCAAGTTGCCGCAAGCTGGAACGCTTACAGCCATCTCGCAACGTTCGCTCGTGCTCGACATTCCTGCCGCGCAGCGCAATTCGTCGGCGCTTGCCAGCCCATCACGATTGCTATCGACACCCAGATAGATATCGACATTGCCCGCAGAGAGCGAACGCGCATCGGCTAAGACGCGCCATTCGCGAACAGTAGAAGCCGAAGGCAAGACACGCAGTGAGAGCGCCCCATTTCCAGAGAAAGGATTCTGTGGCGCGGGATCAATCGCCAACGGGTACTCGGAGATTTGCGGTGCCACCAATCGAGTGGTTTGGAAGCGCGCTGAAGGCAGCGCGCGCAGTCGAGTCACTGGCACATCGCGAAAACCGCCCGAGTTGGTCACGGTGTAGGCCAAGCCGGCGCTTACCGGACGAATCACCAAAGCAACCTCGCCTTCCGCGCAGTTGCCACCGCCACAGATGCGATAACGAAGACTGTCTTCACCGGAACGGTCGACGTTGGGCGTGTACACCAAGGCATCGTCGGCGGCAGTGGTTGGAGTGCCGGCACTATCCACACTGGCTGTGCCCAAGGCCGGCGCGCGAAGAATGGTCAAGGTTCCACCGGCCAATTCAGCCGCAGGAATCCGGTCATTGGCTAAGGGGCGAAGGGTCAGGGCCGAGGCGTTTTCGGTGAGCACAAAACGATCGGCGATCGTTTGAACGCTGGCTTTTGCCACCGACACCCCAAGCACCGAAGCCAAACAAGCGAGGGTTCCAAGGAGTTGAATCCAACTCGCAGGAATCGCACTACGGCTCAGCAAGCTTCGCATGCGTGGTGATTTCCGGATCGGGGGACGCCGGCAGACTAACAGTGAGAACTTCGTCACACGTTAGGTAAACATTCAGATCGTCAAACAATGTCACAAAGCGTGAGCTCGCCCACGCTTTTGCGCAGGCGCGCGCACTGCGGAGGGCCTTACGCCTCCGGCCGCATGTAGGGGAACAGCAGCACGTCGCGAATCGATGCGCGATCGGTGAGCAGCATCACCAAGCGATCGATGCCGATGCCAAGGCCGCCTGTCGGGGCAAGGCCGACCTCAAGCGCACGAATGTAGTCAGCATCAAAGTGCATAGCCTCGTCGTCGCCGGCGTCTTTGGCATCGACCTGCGCTTGGAAACGCGCGGCCTGGTCTTCCGGGTCATTGAGCTCGGAAAAGCCATTGGCGATTTCCTTGCCGCCCACGAACAGCTCGAAGCGATCGGTAATACCCGGTTCGGTATCGCTTTCGCGCGCCAGCGGGCTGACTTCCACGGGGTAGTGCGTAATGAACGTGGGTTGGATCAGGTTGCCTTCGACCAGCTTCTCGAACAGCTCGAGCAGCAGCTTGCCCCATCCATAGCCCGGCTTTACGTGCACGCCGTGGCGCGCACAGTGCTTGGCCAGCGCCTCACGATCAAGGCAGTCCGCAGCGGTAATGCTCGGGTCGGCTTCGCGAACGGCATCGTCCATGCGCCAGCGGCGGAACGATGGGCCAAGGTCAATCGCCCTGCCCTCCCACTCCAAGGCCGTGCGACCCAGAACTTCCTGAGCCACGTCGCGAATCACGTTCTCGGTGAGGTCCATGATCTCGGTGTAGGTGGCATAGGCCTCGTACAACTCGAGCATGGTGAATTCAGGGTTGTGTCGCGTGGACACACCTTCGTTGCGGAAATTGCGGTTGATCTCGTACACGCGCTCGAATCCGCCCACCACGAGGCGCTTCAAATACAGTTCGGGCGCAACGCGCAGGTAGAGATCGAGATCGAGCGCATTGTGATGCGTCATGAACGGGCGCGCTGTGGCACCACCGGGGATGTAATGCATCATCGGCGTCTCGACTTCGAGGAAGCGCCGTGCATCCAACCAGCGGCGCATGGCCCCGATGATGCGCGAGCGCGTTTCGAACACCGCTTTGGATTCCGCACTCACGATGGTGTCGACATAGCGCTGGCGATAGCGCTGTTCGATGTCGGCCAAACCGTGGAACTTATCGGGCAGTGGCCGCAGCGCCTTGGTCAGCAAGCGCAGTGCCGTCGCCTTGACCGAAAGCTCGCCCGTCTTCGTGCGTGTCAGACCGCCTTCCACCGCCACGATGTCGCCGATGTCCATCGACTTGAACGCATCGTAGCTTTCGCCCAGATCAGCGCCCTGCAAGTACAACTGCACGCGACCACTCATGTCTTGAACTTGCGCGAAGCTGGCCTTGCCCATGACGCGCTTGGCCATTAGGCGCCCGGCGATGCGTACCGAACGCCCCGACGCTTCGAGAACCTCTGCCGTCCACTGCTCTTTGTCCGCGAACTCGGCCTGCAAGTCGCCGGCGTAGTGCTCGCGTTTTGCGTCGTTCGGAAAAGCCACGCCCTTGCTGCGCAATTCGGTGAGCTTGCTGCGGCGCTCGGCGATGAGCTTGTTCTCATCGACCGCAACAGCGTCATTGGTGGGAGCAGGCTTCGAAGAGTCGGACATGGAGGTCTCGCGGAGAATCAGCGTGAGGTGCAGGACGCGCGGTGTATGGAGGCCGCGCAAGGGAATCAGGCGGCGTCGGTGCGTTTCGAGCCTACTTCAAGGCCGGCCTTCAAGCTGGCCTCAACAAACTCGTCCAGATCGCCGTCCAACACTTTCTGCGTATCGGAGCGTTCAATGCCGGTGCGCAGATCCTTGATGCGGCTCTGATCGAGCACGTAGTTGCGAATCTGACTGCCCCAGCCAATGTCGGACTTGGTTGCTTCGACCGCATCTTTCTCGGCGTTGCGCTTCTGAATCTCGAGCTCGTAAAGCTTGGCCGCGAGCATCTTCATCGCCGTGTCGCGGTTTTGATGCTGGCTTCGACCGTTCTGGCAGGCCACCACAATGCCCGTGGGCACGTGCGTGATGCGCACCGCAGACTCGGTTTTGTTGACGTGCTGACCACCAGCACCCGAGGAGCGATACACGTCGGTCTTCAAGTCGGCAGGATTGATCGTGATATCGATGTTGTCGTCGATTTCCGGCGAGACAAACAGCGAGGTGAAGCTCGTATGCCGGCGGTTATCCGAATCGAAAGGACTCTTGCGAACCAGACGATGCACGCCGGTCTCGGTCTTCAACCAACCGTAGGCGTAATCGCCTTCAATACGAATGGTCGCGGACTTGATGCCCGCCACGTCGCCGCCGCTGACTTCCATCAGCTCAGTCTTCCAGCCGCGCGACTCGCACCAACGCAGGTACATACGCAGCAGAATTTCAGCCCAGTCCTGCGCTTCGGTGCCGCCCGCGCCTGCTTGGATATCCACGAAGGCATTGGCGGCGTCCATCTTGCCGCTGAACATGCGCTGGAACTCGAGCTTCTCGAGATGCACCTGGCTTGCCGCAACGTCGGCCACCACGGCATCGAAGGTCTCGGTGTCGTTTTCCATTTCAGCGAGTTCAAGCAGCTCAAGCGCGCCGGTAAACCCCTCATCGAGGGTGCGCAAGCCATGCACCACTTTCTCGAGCGCGGCGCGCTCACGACCTAGGCCTTGTGCCTTCTCGGGGTCATTCCAAATCGTCGGGCTTTCCAGCTCGCGACTGACTTCCTCTAGGCGTTCAACCTTTTGGTCGTAGTCAAAGGTACCCCCTCAGCGCATCCAACCGGCCCTTGAGCTCGGCGATGCGCTGGCGCACGGGATTCAATTCCATGACGCAGTGTCCAATAATCGATAAGGCGCGAAGTTTAGCAGGCTAGGCCTGCCGATTCCTCTCGAATCAAGTGCTTGGCGTGTGGTTTGCCGCCCACCAGTGGCGGACCAAGAGTTGCACACCACGTCGCCCGCGAAAGTCGTCCAGCTCCAATGCAAAGGCCATGCGAACGCGCGATGGTGGCGCGCCAAGGGCTGCACCGCCGAAGTGGATCGCGGGCACCGGCTCCGTGCGACCGTCCATACCCAGTTCAAACTTGATGTGGCGCTCGGCCAGCACCTTCCACGAACGGACTTCAAACTCGCCATCGAACAGGGGCTCCGGAAAGCCCTGCCCCCAAGGACCCGCAAGGCGAAGTGCTTCCGCCAAGCCACGCGTCAGCTCGCTCGGCGTTAGTTCGCCATCCGACCAGAGCTCGGCCTCGCGCAGCTCCGGGGTCAGCCGCGAAGTCACCGCAGCCCCAAAGGCGCGAGTGAAGCGCTCAAAGTTCGACGCAGGCAGCGTCAGCCCCGCGGCCATGGCGTGCCCCCCAAAGCGCTCGATCAAACCGGGATGCTGTGCGTCCACGTCGGCCAGCGCATCGCGGATATGCACGCCCGGAATCGACCGGGCCGAACCACGCAGTGTTTCGCCCGTCGCATCGGACGGCGCAAAGGCAATCACCGGGCGATGCAGTGCTTCTTTCAGCTTCGACGCGACCAGCCCGACAACCCCAGGGTGCCAGTCATCATCGCGAAGGCAGTAGGCCTCGTGCCCACCTTCGGGCAATGGCAAAGACACCGCCGCCAACTCCGCTGCATCCACCATCTGTTGCTGCAACTCACGGCGCTCGGAGTTGATGCTGTCCAACTGCGCCGCAAGCGCAAGGGCGCGCTCGGGGTCATCGGTGAGAAGGCACTCAATGCCGAGCGTCATGTCTTCCAAGCGACCGGCGGCATTGATGCGAGGGCCGATTCCAAAACCAATGTCGGTTGCGGTCAGAACAGGCAGCTTGCGCTGCGCCACAGCGGCGAGCGCCAACACACCCGCTTGGCCTTGACCCGCTCGCAAACGTTTGAGACCCGCCGCGACCAGCACACGATTGTTGAAATCGAGGGGCACCAAATCGGCGACCGTGCCGATCGCCACCAGATCGAGCAGTACGGAAAGATCTGCGTTTCCCTGCGTGAGGCCGCGGGCGCGAAAACGCGCACGCAACGCCAGCAGCAGATAGAACACCACCCCAACACCGGCCATGACCTTACTGGGGAAGGTATCGCCCACGAGATTGGGATTCACGATGGCATCGGCATCGGGCAGAAAGTCGCCCGGCAAATGGTGGTCGGTGATGAGCACCCTCCAACCCTGCGCCTTGGCCGCGGCCACGCCAGGAAGACAGGCGATGCCCGAATCCACGGTAATCACCAGATCCGGCGAAATCCCAAGCAACTCGTCTTCAACGAACGCAGGCGAAAGCCCGTAACCATGCGCGATGCGATGCGGCACGCGGTACGACACCCGCTCAGCACCCAGCATGCGCAAACCGCGAACCGCGACTGCGGTGCCGGTGGCGCCGTCGCAGTCAAAGTCGCCGACCACCACGATGTGTTTGCTGCCTTGAATGCAGTCTTCGAGCAGATCGAGTGCTCTGTCCAATCCCCCGAGCAAGGCGGGGTCGAGCATCTTGGCCAAGCGCAGTTCGGCCTCTGCCGCCGAACCGACGCCGCGAGCGGCATAAACGCGTTGCAACAGGGGCGGCACCGCAGCGGGCCAATCCCCGGGCGCAACCGCATCTCGCCGACGCAAACGCAGTTCTGCGCTCACGAACTCAATGCCGTCAGCGGCCGGCGCCACACACGCCAACGCTGCGAAGGTCGCATCGAGTAAGCGAAACCATCCGCAAAATCCAACTCGATGGCGCTGATCGAGCCTTGGCGCAGCGCGGCCGTCGCCACACCCAGAACGTCTTCCACCACCGACCACGCACGCTCGGCGCGCAGATCGATCAGACCGGGCACGGCGGCATTCACCGCGTCGGTCACATCGCATCCCGCCGCAACCGCATAGGCACGCACTTCCGGATCGGCACTCGCCACTCGGGAAAAGCGGCAGCGCACTTCATTCGGAAGCGCACCAGCACCCCAGAACCACAGGCTATTGGCCGGCGGCTGGCCCCGCGATGCACGCGCTGCGTTCACTGGATGGTGATGCATCAGCACTTGCACTTCGCCCAACAAGCTCCTCCATCGGCGCGCATCCGCGCCCTGAGGAAGATGCGAAAAGCCCTCATCGCCCAGCGCGTCGAGCGGATGCGGAAACTCGGGCAAGGAAGAGCCGCGCGGCACCTGCAGCACCCAGGCCTCCGGCTCGCGGGCTTCCAGCACAAAGCCCGCATCGCCGAACAGGGGCTTGAGTTCGTGAAGCAGCGACGCCGACTCCACATCGCTCAGCGAAAGATTGCCCCAAGCCATCAGGCGCGCCGTCGTGATGTCGGGCTGCAACCAAACGGGGTCGGCACGCAGCCACTGGAACGGCTCGACTTGCGAACGCGCGAGTGAGCTTGCCTCGATCAG
>JAIXVL010000038.1 GCA_027483045.1 Lysobacteraceae bacterium | reverse complement strand
CGCTCGCGAGAACCCGCTGAGCGAATTCGTTTGGGTCGCCACCGACAAGCGTGGCAAAACGATTAAGGGTGATATGTCGGCCAAATCGGCCAATTTCGTGCGCGCCGAGTTGCGCAAGCAGGGCTTGAATCCCGGCAACATCAAGCCGAAGCCCAAGCCCCTGTTTGGTAGTGCAGGCAAAGCAATCAGCGGCGAAGAAATCACGTTCTTTAGTCGACAAATGGCCACGATGATGTCGTCAGGCGTGCCCATGGTTCAGTCGCTAGAGATCCTCTCGAGCGGGCAGAAAAACCCCAGATTCGCAAAAATGATCACCGCACTCCGGGACGACGTATCCGGCGGCTCTGCCTTTAGCGAGGCGCTGAAGGCATTCCCCCTGCAGTTCAACGACCTGTACCGTAACTTGGTGAAGGCGGGAGAGGGCGCTGGCGTGCTGGATACGGTGCTCGACACGCTAGCGACCTATCTGGAGCGCATTCAGGCACTGAAAGGAAAGATTAAGAAGGCGCTGTTTTACCCCGCAGGCGTTTTGGCCGTTGGCATGGTTGTGAGCCTAATCTTGTTGCT
This sequence comes from Lysobacteraceae bacterium, assembly GCA_027483045.1. GTDB lineage: Bacteria > Pseudomonadota > Gammaproteobacteria > Xanthomonadales > Xanthomonadaceae > Silanimonas. The sequence continues at coordinate 2,374 of JAIXVL010000038.1, read as the reverse complement.
CTATGTCATCCCACAGTTCAAATCCACATTTGCCAGCTTCGGTGCGGAGTTGCCAGCCTTTACCCAGCTTTACGTATCCGCCTCAGAGTTCGCGCTGGCCAACTGGTGGTGGATGTTGATCGTTTCCATTGGTGCGGTTTTTGGTCTAACGATGCTCTACAAGGGGTCACGCGACTTCCAGAGAACAGTCGACCGATTGGCCCTGAAGGTGCCGGTGCTCGGGCAGATTCTGCATATGTCGGCCATCTCGCGCTTCGCCCGCACTTTGGCGCTCACCTTCAAGGCCGGTGTACCGCTGGTGGAGGCGCTGGACACCGTATCGGGTGCAACTGGCAGCATCATGTACGACGAGGCGGTGGCCAAGATTCGCGACGATGTGGAAGTGGGCTACGCACTGCAGCTTTCGATGAAGCAGGCCGACATCTTTCCGCCGATGGTGGTGCAGATGGTCGGCATCGGTGAAGAGGCCGGCGCGCTGGATTCCATGCTGTTTAAGGTGGCCGAGTTCTACGAGCAAGAAGTGAACAACGCCGTCGATGCCATGACCAGCCTGATGGAGCCCTTCATCATCGTGGTGCTTGGCACGCTGGTGGGCGGCATGGTGGTGGCGATGTACCTGCCTATTTTCAAGTTGGGCATGGCCGTTTAAGCAATGCTCGATTACTTCTTGCACAACAGCACGGCCGCCATCGCGGCCGTGTTTTTGTTTGGCCTGCTGGTGGGCAGCTTTCTCAATGTGGTCATCCTGCGGGTGCCACCGCGCCTGATGTGGGCTTGGCGCCGCGATGCGCGCGAAGCACTGGATCTGCCAGTAGATTCAGAACCGCAGCCACCCGGCATTGTGGTGAAGGGTTCGGCCTGCCCCAAGTGCGGCCATGCCCTGCGCTGGTACGAGAACATTCCGCTCATCAGTTGGGTGGCCTTGCGCGGCAAGTGCTCGGCCTGCAGGACGCCCATCTCCATTCAGTACCCCGTCGTGGAGCTGCTGACTGGCCTCGCCTTTGCCGCCTGCGTTTGGCGCTTTGGCGTGGGGCAAGAGGCTTTGGCCGCCATCGTGTTTACCGGCTTGCTGATTGCCTTGGCCGGCATCGATTGGCACACCACCCTGCTGCCGGATGACCTGACTTTCCCCCTGCTGTGGCTGGGCTTGGGCGTTAGCCTGTCCACGCTGTTTGTCAGCCCGCAAAGCGCCATTTTGGGCGCGCTGGTGGGCTACCTCAGCCTGTGGAGCGTGTTCCATGTATTTCGCCTACTAACGGGCAAAGAAGGCATGGGCTACGGCGATTTCAAACTACTGGCCGCGCTGGGCGCGTGGTGCGGCGTGAGCGCCATCCTGCCCATCGTGCTGCTGTCCTCGCTTGTGGGCGCCGTGATCGGCGGCGCGGGCTTGGCCATTCAAGGCCGCGACCGTGCCACGCCCATTCCGTTCGGACCGTTCTTGGCCATTGCCGGTTGGATCTGGCTGCTGTTTGGCGGCCAGCTGATGGCGGTGTATTGGGGCGTGATGCTGCCGCCCGGAGCCTAGGCCCGCGATGACCATCGGCCTGACCGGCGGCGTGGCTTCGGGCAAATCCACTGTGGCTCGGGCGTTTAGCGCCCTTCATCCGGGCTGCGTGGTCGATGCCGATGTGGCTGCACGCGCCGTGGTGGCACCGAGCAGCGAGGGTCTGGCTGCCGTGGTTGCTGCGTTCGGCGCCTGCGTCTTGCAGGCCGATGGGCAGCTGGATCGCGCCGCGCTGCGTCGAACGGTGTTTGGCGATGTGGCCGCACGCAAACAACTTGAAGGCCTTCTGCACCCGCGCATTCGCGCTTGGATGATCGCGCAGGCCGAGCAGGCACCAACGCCCTATGTGGTGTTCGATATACCGCTTCTCACCGAAGGCGGCGGGCGCAAGGCATGGCCCATGCTGCAACGCGTGCTGGTGGTGGATGTGCCCGTCGCCATGCAACGCGCAAGGCTGCTCGCCCGCGATGGTGTGGATGCCGCCTTGGCCGATCAGATGATTGCGGCACAGGCCACTCGCGCGCAGCGCCTGGCTTTGGCCAGCGATGTGCTGGTAAACACCGGCACCGAGGCCGACCTCGCTGAGGCTGTAAAGCGCCTGGACGGACTTTTCCTAAGCGAGTTGCAAGCGAGCATCGGGTAGCGAGAACCCCGCTGGCTCACGAGGCCGGCGCGGGCGAATTGGATGTTGCTCGGCTAGATCGCTGCCGGCCACAGCCCACGTATCGCAGCCACGCCCTGAGCGCCGTGCTTTCGCGCCTCATGCGCATCGCTCGCGGAAAGCCCACCCAAGGCATACACCGGCAACGAGGTCGTTGCCCTGAGCGCTTCAAACTGCGCCCAACCCAGTGGTGCTGCGTCAGGGTGCGT
>JAIXVL010000227.1 GCA_027483045.1 Lysobacteraceae bacterium | reverse complement strand
GGCCAAGAAGGCTGCTCCGGCCAAGAAGGCTGCTCCGGCCAAGAAGGCTGCTCCGGCCAAGAAGGCAAAGCGATAGGTATCGAATGAGGGGTTTTCCTACCCCTCGTCGGCTTCACCTCTGCGGGGCGAATGTGAGACTCTGCTCACATATCTGGAGCAGCCCTTATCGTGAGCCTGATCGACCGCCTCAAGCGCTTCCTCGCGCAATCCACGCCTTCCGCAAACCCGGAAGATGCGATCAACCGGTCTGAGCTGGAAGCGGAAACTGACAGCAAGGCCCATCAGGGTAGCGAGCGCCGCCTCCACGACCGCCGCAATGCACGGGACGGCACGCGCGTGCTGATCATCGACGACTCGGCCACCGTGACCGCCGCTCTCGCACGCATGCTCTTGCAGAATCGCTACGCATTGGAGACCGCGTCCGATGCGGAGTCGGGCTTGGCCAAGATTGCCGCCAATCCGCCGGAGATCATCTTCCTCGACATCGTCTTGCCAGGCATCAATGGCTTTGAAGCGCTTCGCCGCATCCGCCGCGATCCAGCCAGCAAAGACATTCCGGTGATCATGATGTCGGGCAACGAACATGCCACCGAGCAGTTCTACGCCCAGCGCATTGGCGCCGACGACTTCATGAAGAAGCCCTTCTCGCGATTCGAAGTGTTCGCACGGGTCGAAAAACTGCTCGACGATGTCGCAACACCGAAGCGCCTGAACACCTAAAACATCGAGCTGCCGCTCCGCTCGGTCAGCAAGGTCAGCGCCTTCATTCCGAGCAATGAGTTTCCGGTCGGCCCGAGGCCTGGCGACCAAACACAGACGCTGAAACGCCCGGGCAACACGGCCAAAATGCCGCCGCCCACGCCGCTTTTCGCCGCCAAACCCACGCGATAAGCGAACTCACCGGCGGCATCGTAGGTACCGCAAGTCAGCATCAACGCGTTGACGTACTTGCTTTGCTGCAGGCTCATCACTCGCCGCCCCTGCGCATCAAGTCCGCCGTTGGCCAAAAAGACGCCGGCTTTGGCCAATTCGATGCAACTCATCGATAGCGCGCAGTGATGAAAGTAAGCGTCTAGCACCGCGTCGGGGCTGTTGCGCAGGTTTCCGAAGCTGCGAATAAACCACGCCATCGCCTTGTTGCGATCACCCGTGGCTTGCTCACCCTGAGCCACAGCGAGGTCGTAGGCGATGTCGTTGCTACCCGAAAGGCGACGAACCAAATCGAGCACTGAGAGCTTCGCATCGTCCAAGTGATCGAGGATCACGTCGGTCACGACCAAGGCACCAGCGTTGATAAAGGGATTACGCGGGATGCCGCGTTCCGACTCCAATTGCACAAGCGAATTGAATCGCGAGCCAGAGGGCTCTCGTCCTACGCGTTTCCAAAGTCCCTCGCTGTCGAGTGGCAGGGCAAGCGTGAGCGTAAAGAGCTTCGAGATCGATTGAATGGAGAAGCGCTCAGCCGCGTCGCCCGCAAAGAACACTTGACCACTGGGCAAAGCGAGCGCGATGCCCAACTTGTTGGGGTCAACGTTGGCGAGAGGAGGAATGTAGGTTGCGACGTGGCCTTGCCCACGTTCGTGTGCCAGATCATCGACGATGCCCTGCAACAGCCCCGCCCAGTGCACGGACTCGGAAACACTCATGCGAAGCGCCCCAAGCCGGAGACGCTCATAGCATCGGCAGCTTGAGGCCCTGCTCGCGCGCGCAGGCCTTGGCGATGTCGTAACCCGCATCGGCATGGCGCATCACGCCAGTGCCCGGGTCGTTCCACAGCACACGGGCAAGGCGTTTCGCGGCGGCTTCGCTGCCATCGGCCAGAATGACCACGCCGCTGTGCTGCGAGAAGCCCATGCCCACGCCACCGCCGTGGTGCAGCGACACCCAGGTCGCGCCACCGGCCACGTTGAGCATCGCGTTCAGCAGCGGCCAGTCGGACACCGCATCCGATCCGTCCTGCATGGCCTCGGTTTCGCGATTCGGGCTGGCGACACTGCCCGAGTCGAGATGGTCACGGCCGATCACGATCGGCGCCTTCAACTCGCCACTGCGCACCATCTCGTTGAAGGCGAGCGCCAAGCGATGGCGATCGCCCAAACCCACCCAGCAGATGCGCGCCGGCAGGCCCTGGAACGCGATGCGTTCCTTCGCCATGTCCAGCCAGCGGTGCAGATGCGGGTCATTCGGGATCAACTCCTTCACCTTCGCATCGGTCTTGGCGATGTCGTCCGGATCGCCGGAGAGCGCCACCCAGCGGAAGGGTCCAATGCCGCGGCAGAACAGCGGACGGATGTAAGCCGGCACGAAGCCAGGGAAGTCGAAGGCATCGGTGCAACCGGCTTCCAGCGCCATCTGGCGAATGTTGTTGCCGTAATCGAAGACCGGGATGCCCTGGTCCTCGAAGTGCAGCATGGCTTCAACGTGCATCCGCATCGAATGCTTGGCCGCTTCGACAACGCGCTCCGGCGCGTGCTTCTGCTCGTCGAGCCAGCGCTCCACCGTCCAGCCGGCCGGCAGGTAGCCGTGCAGCGGGTCGTGGGCCGAGGTCTGGTCGGTGACGGCATCGGGGCGCACGCCGCGACGCACGAGTTCGGGCAGGATTTCCGCCGCATTGCCCAGCAGCGCCACCGAACGCGCCTTGCCTTCCGCGCAATAACGCTCGATGCGTGCCAGCGCCTCGTCGAGGTCGCTGGCCTGCTCATCGACATAACGGGTGCGCAGGCGCATATCGATGCTGCTCTGGCGGCACTCGATCGCGAGCATGCTGGCGCCGGCCATGGTCGCGGCCAGCGGCTGCGCGCCGCCCATGCCGCCGAGGCCCGCGGTGAGCACCCACTTGCCGGTGAGGTTGCCGCCGAAATGCTGGCGACCCATTTCCGCAAAGGTTTCGTAGGTGCCCTGCACGATGCCCTGCGAGCCGATGTAGATCCACGAACCGGCCGTCATCTGGCCGTACATCGCGAGGCCTTTCGCATCGAGCTCGTGGAAGTGCTTCCACGTCGCCCAATGCGGCACCAGATTGGAATTGGCGAGCAGCACGCGCGGCGCATCGGCATGCGTGGGGAACACACCGACGGGCTTTCCACTCTGAATCAACAAGGTCTCGTCATCACCCAAGGTCTTCAAGGTGGCCACGATGGCGTCAAAGCTGGCCCAATCACGCGCCGCTCGACCGATGCCGCCGTACACCACAAGCGACGCCGGGTCTTCGGCCACATCCGGGTCCAGATTGTTCATCAGCATGCGGAGCGCAGCTTCAGTCAACCAGCTTTTGCAGCTCTTCTCGCTACCGCGCGCGGCGCGAATGACGCGAGTGGGGTCGTGGCGGGGCGTGGTCACGCGGCAGGCTCCGGGGCTTCAATGGTGCGCCGGATTATAGAGCCCGCCGGGACATGACCGCCGAAAACGCGCTAAGCCTTTGGCTTTTGCGGCGGCGCACAACGAGCGTCGCTGCGAATCGCTGCCTTGACCAAGAGGTGTGCCGACACCGGCGCAGTGATGAAGACGAACAAGGTGATCAACAGCTCGCGGCCGGTCCACGCGCCATGCCACGCAAACCAGATCATTGAAGCGATCAGCGACAGACCAATGCCCAAGGTGCTGGCCTTCGTTGGGCCATGTAGGCGCTTCAGGAAATCACTCAATTTGGCGAGGCCGAACGAACCCACCAAGGCAAAGAGCGCTCCACTCACCAGTAGAGCGGCAACCAGCACATCCAACCACATCGGCATCGGGCTCATTCGGCCACGCTCCCGCGCAAGAGGTAGCGCGAGGCCGCAACCGTGCCAACGAATCCGAACACCGCGACGAGCAATGCTGCCTCGAAATACACGCTGTCGTTCAAGGCGATACCCAAGACGATCAGTAATGCCAGAGCATTGACGTACATCGTGTCGAGCGCCAACACACGATCCACCAATTCGGGACCTCGAAGCAGGCGCGTAAACGCCAGCAACAACGCGAGAACAAAGGCTGCCCCCACGAAGGGCAGAACCATGGCTGTGATCACCGGAAAATCTCCATAAGCGGCTTCTCGTAGCGCGTCTTCACTTCATCCACCACCGCAGCCGTGTCCCCTGCGTGGAAGCAGTGCACGAGCAGCCAGCGACGATCCGGACTGATCTCGCAACTCAATGTGCCGGGTGTCATGGTGATGATGCCCGCGAAGACCACGAGGCCTTGTGCACTTTGAATATCGACGGGCACCCAGACGTAGGTCGACTGAATGCGCGACTCAGGACCAAGAATGCGAAGGGCAACATCGATGTTCGCCTTCACAATGTCATGCAAAACCACCAAAACCAGCTTGGCGGTGACCCAAGGTGCGGCCAGCCGGGGAGCTGGCAAGGCTGGACGCGGCAATGCGATCGGAATGGCCCAAGCCAAGAGCAAGCCGAGCAAGCCCTGACCCAATGAGAAGCCGTTCAAGACCAGCCACAGCGCAAGAAGCACCGCGCTCATCAGCGGTTGTGGAAAAAAAGCGCGCATCAGCCGGGCACCGTGGTGGGAATGGGCTCAAGGCCGAGCACTGCCTCACGATAGAGATCGGCGCGTTGCAGTTGCGCGGCGCTTCCACCCACGTAGCGCGTGAGGTCGGACGCGAGAAGACTGACCGCCAACAGTGCGGTCATCAGCACGAGCAAAGCGACGCGCTCACCCAGTGCCGGCGCAGCAGCCGCAGCAGTCGCAGACCGCTTCGAGGTAGAACTGGGTTGCTGCCAGAACAAACGACTGCCTGCACGTGCGAGGGCAATGATGTTGAGCAGGCTGGCCACCAACACCGCCGACCACAGCACCAGTCCATACCCGTCAGGGGCTTGGTAGGCCAGCAGCAAAACCTTGCCCAAGAAACCGCCCAAGGGCGGCAAGCCAGCGACAGCCACTGCCAGAGTGAGAAACAAACCGCCCAGCATGGCGCGACGCGCCAGCGGCTCGACACGCGCGAAACTGTCGCTGCCTCCGCGCTCACGACGCACCCAATCAGCTACCAGGAAGAAAGCCGCGGCGGCCAAGGTGGAGTGCACTAGATAAAACAGCCCGGCAGCCAATGCAGAAGACGTGCCCATACCAATGCTCATGAACAACACGCCCGCCGAACCCACCACCACGTAGCCCAGCAGGGAACGTAAGCGCGGTGCCGCCAAGGTGCCCAAGGCGGCAAGCAAGGTCGTGCCCGCTCCCGCCCACAGCAACACAGGCTGCACGAGCTGAGACGAATCACCGGCCGCCTCACCAAACATCAGGCTGTAAACGCGCACAACCGCGTACACGCCGAGCTTCGTCATGATGGCAAAGAGAATCGCCGTCGGTGCCGTTGCCGATGCATAGGTTCGCGGCAGCCAGAAGTACAAGGGCAAGAGCGCGGCCTTCAGCCCAAACACCACCAGCAACAGCCAAGCACCAGCGTGCGCCAAGGGCAATTGCTCCGGCGGCAGCACCAGCATGCGCGCCGACAAATCGCTCATGTTCAAGGTGCCGAGCACACCGTAAAGCACGCCCACGGCAAACAGAAACAAAGCCGAAGCGACGAGATTAAGCACCACGTAGTGCATGCCCTGCTTCAGGCGCTCGCCACCCTGCCCGTGCAGCAGCAAACCGTAACTGGCCGCAAGGAGCACTTCGAAAAACACGAACAGATTGAAAAGATCATGGGTGAGGAACGCACCACACAAACCCATGAGCTGAAACTGAAAAAGCGCGTGGAAATGCGCGCCCTTCGCGTCGTCGCCACCGCTCGCAAACAAGGCGCTGGCAAGCGAGAGGATCACCAGCAGGCCGAGCATCACGATGGACAAGCGGTCGGCCAAAAACACAATGCCCGCGAACGAAGGCCAATTGCCGACCTGATACACCATCAGGAACTGGTGGTCGACACTCACGCCCAGCGCCAGCACCGAGGCCCCGAGTGCAAACAGGGCCAACAAGGAAACCGAACGCTTCAACCAAAGCGGCGAGCGGTGCATGACCAGCAATAGTGCTCCCGCAATCAGCGGGATCAGCACGGGAAGAACCGGCAAGTGATTCATGCGCGCGGCTCCGATCCATCCGCGTGATCGCTGGCGTTTGCCTGGCGCGCTTGCAGCGCCAACACCAGCAGCAAAACGGTCATCGCCATGCTGATCACGATGGCCGTAAGCACGAGCGCTTGCGGGAGTGGATCGGTGTAGTTGGACAGCAAGGGGGCCACGCCCTCCTTCAACAGAGGCGTTTTGCCGGGATTGAGCCGACCCACAGAAAAGAGAAACAGATTCACGGCGTAGGACAGAAATGTCAGACCCAGAATCACGTCGAAGGTGCGCGCGCGCAGGATGAGCCAGAACCCTCCGGCACACAGAACACCAATTCCAGAAGCAAGCAAGAATTCGAGGCTCATCGCTTGCCCTCCTTGGTCATCAAGCGTGCCAGCAAGATCAAGATCAACATCAGGGCCGCGGATACCGTGACGTAAACGCCGGTATCGAAGCCCATCGCACTGGCGAAAGGCACCTCGCCAATCCACGGGAACGGCACGTAGGGCGTACTACTCGTTAACAAGGGATGGCCGAAGAAGAAAGCGCCAATGCCCGTCGCGACCGCTGCCAACAAGCCCCAACCAATCCAGGCAGTCCAATCGACGCGCCATTGACGTTCTGCGGCGGCAATACCACCGCCAATCGACTGCAGGAAAACAGCGAGTACAAAGACCAAGGCAGCAATGAAGCCACCACCCGGCGCGTTGTGGCCACGCAGGAAGAAATAGATCGACACGGCAACCGCCAATGGCAACACCCATTGCGAGACCAACTGCAGCATGAGCGAAGCGCTGGGGTGAGCCGAATCAGCAGGTGTCGCCTGCGGCTTCGGCTGAGCCCCCTGAAGCAGCGCGGCGATGATGATGGCGGCAATGCCGACCACGGTGATCTCGCCGAGCGTATCGAGTGCGCGATAGTCGACGATGATGACGTTCACCACGTTCAAGCCGCCGCCCTCGCTCTTGCTGGTGCGGAGGAAGTACTCGGAAATGCTCGACAAGGGCTGCGTCATCACCGCATAGGCCAAGGCACCAATGGCCGCACCACCGGCTAGCGCTATGGCACCGTGAAACCCGCGACGCAGTGGCGCGTGTTCGGGCGGGGATTCTTGCGGCAGGTAACGCAATGCCAGGAGGATGAGCAAGATCGACAGCGCTTCGACGAGAAGTTGCGTGAGTGCAAGATCCGGTGCCGAAAGCAAAACGAACACCAAAGAAACCGCAAGGCCAATCCCGCCAACTAGGAGCGTGGCCAATACTCGATGGCGATACATCGCCATCGTTGCCATCGTCGCCACCAGCACCAACAGCCAAAGCGCGAACGCCCAGAACGAGGCAGGAACCAGTTCGCGGTTGCCAAGAGGAAAGCCCGAAGTGAATGCAACCACTGCAGCGGCAATGCTGGCGAGCAAGGTCCACGAGAGGTAGGTGGACAGCTTTCCGTTCTCAAGCGCGCCTGTCAGCCAACGCGCGCCGACCACCAGACAGTGCAGAAATGCGTCGAACACCCGCTTGCCCACGGATTCACTTGGATCGGCGCGCAAGGCGCCACGACCGCGCAAGAAGAAGAACAGGGCGATGCCCGCCGCGAAGCCCAAGGCACTCATGCCTAAGGGCAGATTGAAGCCATGCCATATGGCTAATCTGAATTCGGGCAATGGCGCGTTAAGTGCACCCGCTGCGCCGACATCGAGCAGGCTGCCGACGGTCAATGCCGGCAGCAAACCGACCGCCAAGCAAATGACCACCAGTACTTCGACTGGCACGCGCATGAAACGCGGAGGCTCATGCGGCGTGCCATTCACGCATTTCGGCTCGCCGCCAAAGAACACATCGTGGATAAAGCGAATCGAATACGTCACCGAGAACGCCGCGGCGAGAACCGCAAGGCCCGGAATCATCAGATGCAAACCACCGACCTTGGGGACGTTCAAGGTTTCGGTCAAAAACATTTCTTTCGACAAGAAGCCGTTGAACAGCGGTACACCGGCCATAGCTAGCGAAGCAACGATCGCCAAAGCAGCGGTAATGGGCATGTACTTCGCCAAGCCATTCAATCGACGGAAATCGCGTGTTCCGGTTTCGTGATCGATGATTCCAGCCGCCATGAACAGACTGGCTTTGAAGGTCGCGTGGTTGAGGATATGGAACACGCCGGCCACCAGCGCCATGGGCGTACCCATGCCGAACAGCAAGGTGATCAGGCCCAAGTGCGAAATCGTGGAATACGCGAGCAAGCCCTTCAGGTCTTGCTGGAAAATCGCGAAGAAGCTGCCCAGCAGCAGGGTCGTCAGG